>JAKAWP010000082.1 GCA_021816955.1 Thermoplasmata archaeon | reverse complement strand
TCCGATCTGGCCGTGAGCCGGACCGACTCCTCGGTCGTCCCCTCGACCCGCAGGCCCCGCTCGGCGATCGCGCGGACGTGGTCGGGCCGGGCGATGAGGAGGATCGAGTGGCGGGCCCGGGCCAGCCGAGCGGCGAAGAGGCTCCCGACGGCCCCGCCGCCGTAGACGACGATCTGCACGGACCGCCCGACCTATCCGAGTCGCCGGACCAGGTCGGAGAGCCCGGGCGTCTTGCCCCAGTCCCGCCGCAGCAGCGTGAGCAGCCCTTCGTAGTACCGGACCTGTTCGCGGGCCTGGCGGACCTTGAGCAGAAGGTACTCCTCCTCCCGTCGCAGTCGCTCGAGCTCGGCCTCGACCTCGCGATGGGTCGCGAGCAGCGTCTCCGGGCTATCGGAGGGGAGCGCTGCGCGGGACACCGTTCACCTCCTTCGGGCGGGCGGACCGCCCCATGTCGTGGACCGCCTCGAACGTGACTCGGACGCGAGCGAGCTCCTTCTTGATCCGTCGCAGCCGAACCTCGAGCCGGTGCCGCCGGTCGCGAATCTCCCCGAGCGACCGCTCGAGGACCTCCATCCTCCGTCGCCACTTGTCGCGCTCCTGCAGGCTCAGGAGCACGGAGTCGACGTCGACCATTGGCGGCGAACGGCCGGGGCGGAGAATCAACTTTTCGGCGGAGGAGCGGGCCGTGGATACCCGCCCCCGGGCCGCTGACGTTTAAGCCCGGGAGGGGTGCAGACGGGCCGTAGGAGATACCATGAGCGGGCTCAACAAGATCGTCGTGCTCGGCGCCGGGAACATCGGAGGAACGCTCGCGCAGCGGCTCGCGGAGGCCGACCTCGCTCGGGAGGTCGTGCTGATCGACATCATCGATGGGTTGCCCCAGGGCAAGGCGCTCGACATCCAGGAGTCGGCGCCGATCGTGCCGTTCGCGACCCGGATCACCGGTACGACCTCGCTCGACGGGCTCGCGGGGGCCGACGTCGTGGTCGAGACCGCCGGGCTCGCCCGGAAGCCCGGGATGAGCCGCTCCGACCTCCTCGAGAAGAACGCCGGGATCGTGAAGTCGCACGCCGAGGCGGTCCGCCAGAAGGCGCCGAACGCGGTCTGCGTGGTCGTGACGAACCCGGTCGACGTGATGACCTACTATTTCCGCAAGGTGAGCGGGTTCCCGTCGCACCGCGTGTTCGGGGAGTCCGGTACGCTCGACACCGCGCGGTTCCGCTGGTTCGTCGCCGACGAGCTGCACGTGGCGCCCCGCGATGTGACCGGCTTCGTGCTCGGAACCCACGGCGACACGATGGTCCCACTGCTGTCGCTCACGAGCGTCGCCGGGGTGCCGCTCACGCGGCTCCTCGCCGCCGACAAGCTCGCGGCGATCGTCGAACGGACGAAGAAGGGCGGTGGGGAGATCGTCAACCTGCTCAAGATGGGCAGCGCCTACTACGCCCCGGCGGCCAGCCAGGCGGAGCTGGTCCGGGCGATCGCGAAGGACGAGCACCGACTGATCCCGGCGAGCGCCTACCTCGACGGCGAGTTCGGCGAGAAGGACGTCTACATCGGCGTGCCGATCGTCCTCGGCCGCAACGGGGTCGAACGCGTCGTTCCGGTCGAGCTCTCCGAAGCGGAGCGCGCGGCGTTCCACGCGAGCGTCGAGGCGGTGCGCGCCGACCTCGCGATCCTGGCAAAGCTGCCGTCCTAAGGGACGAGGTGGGGTCGTCGCGCGATGGTCGGGGCTGCCGTAGCCTCCGCACCGGTCGAGTTCGTCGAGGTAAAGCGGCGCCTCGGCACGCTCCGCTACACGACCGACACGAAGGACCACGCGCACATCACGGTCAAGCCCGAGATCTGTGCGCAGTGCCCGCATTCGCACTGCACGTTCGTCTGCCCGGCGAAGTGCTACGAGCGGATCGAGGGGCGGCTCGTCTTCCGCTACGAGGATTGCGTGGAGTGCGGGGCGTGCGATATCGCCTGCGACCAGGGCTCGGTCACCTGGCACCTGCCCCGGGGGCCGTTCGGGATTCGGTATACCTTCGGCTGACGGGCTCCCGCGGTCCGGCGCCCCCGGCTTACGGGTCGGGCGCCGTCGCCTCGGCGAACGTGACGTGGTGGTTGCCGGCGAAGCCGACGACGCTACCGATCGCGATCCCGAGCGCCTGGCCATAGAGCGGCGGGACGAACAGGCCCGCGACGAACAGGACGACCTCGTTGATCGCGAGGGAGCCCAGCGAGACCCCATAGTACAGGCCCACCCGGCGTCCGAGCCCGTGGCGGTGACCGACCCGGCTGCGGAACGTCCAGAGGTTGTTCCAGGTGAAGTTCCACAAGGTCGCCACGGCGAAGGCGATCGCGCTCGCGACGAAGTTGGCGAGGGCGTTCGAGGAGGTCGTGGAGGCGAAGTGCAAGAGGCTCTGGACGACATTGAAGCTTGGGCTCGGCGAGATCGCGTCGAGAACGAGGGCGAAGACGACCAGGTTCACGACCACGCCCGTGAGGCCCACGACCATGAACCGCCCGTACCGGGCGAGGAACGACCGTCGGCCGGC
>JAKAWP010000081.1 GCA_021816955.1 Thermoplasmata archaeon | reverse complement strand
CGGGAGGTGGAAGGCCGAAGCTTGGGGCGATTCCAGAGCCGGGACTTGCAGCGCGGGCACATGCGGATGTGCGGCGACACCGAACGCCAGGAGTAGACACAGCGGTAGCAATGCCGGAGGGTGTCGGGGGGTTCGGTCATACCGGCCGGAACTCGAGCTCGTAGATTATCTTACCTCGGTCACGTACTCGGAGGTACAGCACCTAGGTATGCTCCGGGACAGCGACTCGAACCCAGAGTTCGATTCGCTGCGAGGGGTTGACCCGCCCGACGCGAGGCTCGGGTACCGAGCTAGAGCCCGGCAGTGACGCCACAGACGCGCGCAGAACTGAAACTTCGCTTTCGATAGGGCTGGATGAACCATTTCGCGAACGGATGGGTGGCGTTGTGTGCGGCGACGGCTTGCTCTCTCTGGTCAGCTGGGACGAGCCCGCGAGTCCGGGCCGTCAACGGGAGCGGGCCGGCCGCGGGGTCGGTCGTCGATCCAAGTGCCGGTGCGTTACGCTCCGCGCCCTTTCCGGAAAGCGGATGCCCCGTGTCTTGTCCATGGAAGTCCCGTAGGGCCGCGCCTAGGAGATGTGGGACCGGTTCATGGATCGACAACGCACGCCGGTGGGCGTTGCCGCGCGTGCCCCCGGGACGTAGCTACCCGAAGCCAGCGAAGGCGGGCGGCCCGAGTCCATCGGGCCGCACTCGGCCCATGTTGTCACTGACCCGAGGGAAGCAGTCGCCGGGGGGGAAGGGGGGACGGCGATCTCCCCAAGTACGAGGAGAGCGGCGAGACGCCCGGCGATTTAGACCGTCGTTGGGAAGAGCTCGGCGCGATGCCGTTCTCGAACATATCAGGGTTTTATGAACTGGGGACTGTCGACATCGAACTCTGTCATGACCGCCAATCGTTCGAAGCCGTGGTGGACCCTCGTCGTAGCGCTGATCGCGATCGTGGGTTTCGGGGTGGCGCCTGCCCTGTTAGCGGCACCCCTTGCTCCGGCTACTGGCGGGACGAGTCCGGCGACATCACCGGCCAGTGCGACACCGTCCCCGAGCGCGACGCTTCCGCCGATCTTGGGACTGTCGACAGGCTCGGCCTCCCCGGTCTCGGCCGGAGGCTCATCGGAAGGTGCGTCGGTCGGGCTGCTCTCCTCTTCTTCCGTTGCTTCGGCTCCGAGCGCTTCCACCACGCCTTCGTCACACTTCCTTTCGGCAGATTCGGTCGTCGCCGCTTCGAGCTCCTTGCCGGCGCCTTCCAGAGCGGTGCCTAGCAGCGGCGACCCGCCGCCGACGGTCGATGGGTCCACCGTCCTTACGTGTGCAATCAGCGAAACTCTAACCGCGAGCTGTACAGGAACTCTCACCACCTCGGGCACCTCCGACGTGATCATCATCTTTGTCTCGATCGCCACATCGGTCACAGGCACTGCACCGACAGCCTCGACACCGACGTTCGACGGGCTGTCATTTACCGCTCGCCAAGCGGCCATCAATGAGAATGGCGGCGGCTTTACCTACTTGTGGGAGTGGTATGCGACGACGACGTCCGCGCAATCGGGAACGGTAACGGTAGACTTCACCGCGGATGCCGCAAATGGCAACGGGATCGCATTCGGCGTTTCCGGGGCGAACACGGCCCAACCGTTCAACCCGACCTCCCCCGCGACCTTCACCAGCGGTGAGAGCACGACGGCGACTGGACCGTCCGTCACCACGACGATCTCGAACGACCTCATTCTGGGCCTGGTGGGGGCGGAGACTGCCACCTCGTTCGTCCCGGGGTCGGGCTTCGCCACTATCACCTCCTCGTCTTTGACCTACGGCGAGTCCTATTCCACTTCCACCCCGGGTACATTCACGGCAACGGCGTCGTTGGACGATATAACCTGGGCCGCCGACACAGACTCCGTCGCCCCCGATCCGACGTTGACCCTGAGCCCTGCGTCGGGAACGGTCGGCACCACGGTGGCCGCGAGCGGAACCGGCTTTGCACCCGGGGATTCAATAACGTTCTCGATCAGCGGCTCAGCGACCTTGGGGTCCCCTAGCCCCTGCACGGCGGCCAGCCCGGGAGGTAGTTTCTCCGGATGTACGTTCAAGATCGCCTCCGGCTCTGTAGGGAGCTACACGATCACGGCGAGCGACACTGCCTCGCCGGCGGACACGGCCTCGGCCCCCGTCGAAATTGATAGCCTGACCCTGACCCCGTCGTCCGGGCCGAGCGGGGTCACGGTGACGGCGTCCGGGAGCGGGTTCGCGTCGACGGACACGAGCGTTACGTTCGAGGTCGGGTCGACCTCCTTGAGCAGCAGCACCTGCACGGTCAGCTCGGGATCGTTCTCCGGTTGCACCTTCACCGCGAGCACGTCGACCGGCTTCTCGTTCAGCAGCAGCGGCACCGCGAACACGGTAACAGCGACGGGGAACACGGCGGGCGACACGGCGACGGCGACGTTCACGGGAACGGTGCCGGCGATCACGCTGACGCCGAGCCAGGGATCGAGCGGGACGTCGGTGACGGTGGCGGGGACCGGGTTCACGCCGACGACGGACACGGGCGGTGCGGTGACGATCG
>JAKAWP010000032.1 GCA_021816955.1 Thermoplasmata archaeon | reverse complement strand
AGTGGTACTGGAAGATCGACCTGCACAACCTGTTCCACTTCCTGTCGCTCCGGCTCGACCCCCACGCGCAGGAGGAGATCCGAGCGTATGCGGCGGTGCTCGCCGCGCTCGCCCGGACGGTCGCGCCGGTCGCCGTCGAGGCGTTCGAGGAGTTCCAGCTCGACGGGCTCGTCTTCGGCCGTCGGGAGCAACGCGCGCTCCGGGAGTTGTGGAACGGGGCGTCGCCGGAGGCGGCGTGCGAGCGGGCCGGCCTCTCCCTCTATCGGGAGGACGGGACCCGGCGGACGAGCGGCGAGGCCGTCGAGTTCCTTGAAAAGCTCGAGCGGATCCGCTCGCTCGACGGCGGCTCCCTCCGGTAGCGGTATAGGCGCGCGGCCGTTCGGTCCGCCCGATGACGAATCCGTTCCCGCCGCCCGGGCCGCTCGGACCGTTCGTAGCGAACACGTACCTCCCCGCCGATGACCGCGCGACGGCGCGGGTCGTCGACCCGGCCGACGGAAGCCCCGTCGGCGTCGTCGCCGAGGCGACGGTCGACGACGTTCGGGCCGCCATGGAGGCGGCGGCCCGCGCGCAGCCCCGGTGGGAGGCGATCGGCGGCCGGGAGCGCGCCCGGCTCCTCCGACGGGCCGCGGAGCGACTCGCCGCGCGCCGGGAGGAGCTCGCCCGGCTCGTGACGCGGGAGATGGGCAAGGTCCTCTTCGAGAGCCGCCTCGAGGTCGACGGCGCGGTCGAGAACCTCGAGTACTACGCCGACTTCGGCCGGACGCTCTCGGGCGAGGAGGTGGCGGGACTGCCCGCGGGCGAGACGGTCCGTCTCGCGTGGCTGCCCCGGGGCGTCGTCGTGGCGATCACGCCGTGGAACTTCCCCGCGGCGACCGTGACGCGCAAGATCGCGCCGGCGCTCGTCGGCGGCAACACGATGGTGCTCAAGCCGTCGAGCAACACGCCGCTTTCGGCGCTCTTGATCGCCGAGACGCTGGCGGACGCCGGGCTTCCCCCGGGCGTCCTCAACGTCGTGCCGGGGCCGGGCGGCCGGCTCGGGCCGGCGCTCCTTCAGCACCCCGCCTGCTCGACGGTCACGCTGACCGGTTCGACGGCGAGCGGCGTCGAGGTGTTGCGCCAGGCGGCCCCGCGGGTCGTGAAGTGCCTCCTCGAGCTCGGCGGCAAGGCGCCCGTCCTCGTGCACGAGGACGCCGACCTCGATTGGGCGGCCCGGGCCATAGTCTGGGCCCGCTACTGGAACGCCGGCCAGGCGTGCATCGCCGCCGAGCGGTGCCTCGTTCAGGCGTCGATCGCCGACCGGTTCGTCGAGAAGGTCACCTCGCTCGTCCGCGCGCTCAAGCTCGGGCCGGGCCTTTCGAGCGGCGTCGATATCGGGCCGTTGTACTCGGTCCGGGCCCGGGACGCCATCGCCCGGGACGTCGACCTCGGCGTCGCGCAAGGCGCGAAGGTCGTGACGGGCGGCCGCGTGCCGACGGAGCCGGCGCTCGCGCGCGGCGCCTTCTACCCGCCGACGGTCGTCCGCGATCTCGTCGACGACAACCCGCTCGCCCGGGAGGAGATCTTCGGGCCGGTGCTGCCGATCCTCACCTTCGACCATTGGGTCGAGGCGATCGACCGGGCGAACGCGAGCCGCTACGGCTTATCGAGCTACGTCTTCACGCAGGACCTGACGCGGGCCGAGCAGGCCGTGCGCGGGCTGCGCTACGGCGAGACGTACGTGAACCGCGTCGGCCCCGAAAGCCCGCAAGGCTACCACGCTGGCTTCCGCGAAAGCGGCCTCGGCGGGGAAGGGACCGTCTGGGGCGTCCGCGACTACCTCCAGCTCAAGACGATCTACGTCGACTGGAAAAGCCCGCACCGGGCCGACTACTTCCTGCCGTACGATCGGTGAGCCCCGGGGCGCCGGCGACGGCGCCAATCCCCGGCGACCACGACGACGTGGAGGTCCATCACGTTCGTGCCGGTCGGGCCGGTCTTCCAGAGCCGGCCGAGCCGGCGGAGGGCCGGATACGCGTCGTGCCGGGCCAACGCCCGGTCGAGGTCGATCCCCCGCCGGCGCGCGTCGCGCACGAGCCGGGGGTCCGCCCACCCCCCGGCCGCGTCCGTCGGGCCGTCGATTCCGTCCGTCCCGAGGGACGCGATGACGAGCGGCGGGGCGCCGTCGAGCTCCCGGCCGGCGGCGAGCGCGAACTCCTGGTTCCGTCCTCCCTTCCCGGCGGACGGGGGGAGCCGGACGGTCGTCTCGCCGCCCGCGACGACGGCCCACGGGCCGCGGACGAGCCGCGATTCGGCGATCGCCCGGACCCATCGGGCCGTCCACCGGGCGGCCGTCGCCGTCTCCCCGTCGAGGGGCGAATCGACCGCGACGGCGCGGTAGCCGCGCCGGGTCGCCTCGGCCCGGGCCGCGGCGACGGCGGTCGAGTTCGTCGCGCCGAGAACGAACGGCCACCGGTCGATCCGGCTCGTTCCCGGCTTCACCGTTTCGGCCCGCCGGCCCCGGGCCCCCTCCGCCAGATGGCGGACCGCTCGTCGGGGAAGCCGCGGCCCGAGCCCGTAGCGCGCGAGCACGTTGAGCGCGTCGGCGAACGTCGTCGGGTCGGGGACGGTCGGGCCGGAGGCGATGACGTGCGGGACGTCGCCGACGACGTCGCTCAGGGCGATCGTGCCGGCCGTCGCGGCCACCGTGGCGGCGGCCCACTGCCCCCCCTTGAACGCCGAGAGGTGGCGGCGCACGCAGCTGATCGGGCCGATCGGCGCCTCGGACCGGACGAGCGCCGCGCCGGCCTGCTCGAGATCGGCCGCGGAGAGGCCGGGGGCCGGCACGTCGGCGATCGCGGAACCTCCGCCCGAGATCAGGAAGAGCGCCGGCTCGGACGGCGGGATCCGCCGGGCGTAGTCGAGCAGGCGGCGGCCCGCTTCGACGCTCCGCCGGGTCGGGACCGGGTGATCGCCGTACCACGTTTCGATGTCGGCCCGGGGCGCCGGGTACCCCCGGGCCACGGCCGCGATGCCGGCGGCGCGTCCCCCGAGCAGCTCGACGGCCGCGTCGACCATCGCGCCCGCGGCCTTCCCGACGGCGAGCAGGTGGACCCGCCCCGCCGACCGGGAAGCGAACGGCCGCCCCCCGAGCCAGAGGCGGTCGCCGCGGACGGCGAGCGCGGCGCGAACCGCCGCCCGGGGGTCGGCGGCCTTCACGCCGGCCCACCCGATCGCCCGGGCGTCAGAAGCGAGCGACATCGCCGGGCTCCACGGTGAATCCGGGCTTCGGTGCGAACGGCGGGAACGAGGGCGGGAACCGGCCGGGAGCGACCGGGGCGAGCGCCGCCTCTTCGGACGACGACGGACGGCCGTTCGCCGCGATCACGTCGACGAGACGGGCGGCGGCGCCGTCGGCGCGCATCACGCCGAAGCCGTTGAAGCCGGTGAGAACGTAGAGCCCGGGGACGACCTCGCCGACGATCGGCCGCCGGTCCGGCGTGGCCGTGCAGACCCCGGCCCACGATCGAACGAGCTCCGCGGACGCCCACGGCGGGCACCGCTCGCCGAAACTTCGCGCGAGGTGGGCGAGGAACTCCGGATCCGACCCCGGGGCGACCCCGTCGGGGTCGCACTCCACGCGGTCGGTCCCGTCGCCGGCGAGGAGGCGGCCCGCCGCCTCGGGTCGGGCGTAGACGTCCTGGTCGAGGTCGTGGATGCTCGCGGTCGCTTCGGGAACGGGCGGGCGGGGGCTCAAAAGCGCCGCCTGCGTGCGGTACGGGGCGAGCGGGAGCGGAGCGCCCAGGGTCGCGAGCAGCCGCTTCGACCACGCCCCGGCGGCGACGGCCACGGCCCGGGCCCGCCGGGGTTCCTCGCCGCTGCGGACGAGCTCGAATCGTTCGGCGCTCCGAGCGATCTCGCCCGGCCGGCCGACGAGCAGCTCGACGCCGAGCCGCTCGGCCTCCGCGAGGTACGAGTCGACGAGCGCGCTCGGCGTCACGACGGCGTCGTCGGGCGAGTAGATCGCCAAGCGGACGCCGTCCGGCCGGACGGACGGCGCGACCGATCCGAGATCGGCCGGTGCCACGCGGCGGCACCGCACCCCCCACTCGGTCCACCGCTCGTACGCCGGCGCGAGGGCGGCCTCGCTGTCGGGCGACGAGGCGATGCGCACGAAGCCGTTGCGGCGGAAGCCGATGGTTGGGTCGCGGCCGGCCCGCCGGGCGTAGGCATCCGCCGACGCGCGCACGACGTCGACGTCCCATCGGCTCCACAGCTGCAAGGAGACGATTCCGGCCGCCCGGCCGCTCGCCCCGGCGCCGGCCGGCCGGGGATCGTAGACCGCGACCGATCCGACCGACCGCTGGGCGAGGTGGTAGGCGAGCGCCGCGCCGAGCACGCCGGCGCCGAGCACGAGGAGGTCGACCGGCCGGCGGCTCATGCGGCGGCTAGCCGTCCGCGGGCTTAATAGCCTAATACGCGGGGCGCGCGCGCTCGTACGCCGCCTTGAGCGCCTGGGTGTCGACGTGGGTGTAGATCTGCGTCGTCGCGACCGACGCGTGGCCGAGGAGCTTCTGGATGTAGCGGATGTCGCACCCGCCCGCGAGGAGCGACGTCGCGAGGGTGTGGCGCAGCATGTGCGGGGTCACCCGGCGGGGGATCCCGGCGCGCTCCGCGGCGAGCCGGACCATCCGCTCGACGGTCACGGGCGTGACCGGGAACAGCCGCGGCGAGCCGTTCGCGGCCTCCCGGCGCTCCGCGAGGTACCGCTCGATCGCCCCCCGCGCCCGTTCGTCTAGGATCACTTCGCGGTCTTTGTCGCCCTTGCCGCTGCGGACGTGGAGGAGCCCGCGCTCGAGCTCGAGGTCTTCGAGGAGGAGGTGGCAGAGCTCGCCGACCCTTAGGCCGCCGTAGGCGAGGACCTGGACGATCGCGCTGTCCCGCGCGGACGGCGCGACGACCTCGATCAGGCGGTGCATCTCGTCCACGGAAAGGTACCGCGGAAGCCGCTCGCCTCGGCGGGGCGCCTCGAGGTTGTCCGCGAGGGCAAAGCCGAAGCTCCGGAACAGGGAGACCAGCCCGCGGATCGTGGTGTAGACGGAGTTCTTCGAGTAGTGCCGCTCGAGGACGAGGAACTCGCGGTACCGTTCGAGGTCGCGCAACGTCACCTCGTCGAGGGGCTTTTGGACCCACGCGAGGAACGTGCGGGCGATGTGGGTGTACTGCTTGACCGTCCACGGGCTCTTCTCCTGGGCCCGCAGGATCCGTTCGAACCGCTCGACGGTTGCCGCGGGCGCGACGCCCCGGCCCCGCTCCGAACGGTCGCGGGCCGCCGGACGGGGCGTCGACAGCTCGGGGCCGGGGGCGGTTTTCGCTCGAGCGATCGCCCCCGCGTTCATCGACCGCGCGACGCGAAGAGGCGGCTAATAACCGTTCGCGCGGATTGGCACCCGGATCCGACACTCACCGTCCGTTGTCAAATACACCGGGCCCTTCGACGCCGCCGTGCGCTGCGACCTCTGCGAGCGGGAAAGCGTGATCGACCAGCCGTACCGCCAGGCGCATCTCTGCGGGCCCCACTTCGACCGCTCGATCGTCGAGCGGGTGCGCGCGGAGTTTCACCGACAGCTGCCGGGGTTCTCGGGCGGCACGGTCGCGGTGGCGCTCTCCGGCGGGAAAGATTCGACGGTCGCCCTCGCCCTCTCCCGCGCCTACTTCGGCCGACGGCCGACGGTTCGCTTGGTCGCGCTGACGGTCGACGAGGGGATCGCCGGCTACCGCGACGCCTCGATCCGCGCGGCCGAGCGGGCGTGCGCCGCGCTCGATATCGAGCACCGGGTGCTCCGGGCCGAGGACGAGCTCGGCTGGTCGACGGACCGGGCCGCCCGACAGCTTACCTCGACCATCCCGTGCTCTTTCTGCGGCGTCTGGCGCCGCAGCCTGCTCAACCGGGGCGCCCGGGAGCTCGGGGCCGACGCCCTCGTCCTCGGCTTCAATCTCGACGACCTCGCGCAGACGGTGCTGATGAACGTCATCCAAGGCGACCTCGATCGGCTCGTGCGGATGGCGCCCCATCGGCGCCGGCGGCCGGGGTTGATCCCGCGGCTCGCCCCCCTCGCCGAGATCCCCGAACGGGAGGTCTTCCTGTACGCCCGGCGACAGGGGCTTCCGTTCGACCACCGCGAGTGCCCGTACGCCGCCCGGGCGGCCCGGAACCTCTACCGTTCGATCGTCTGGACGCTCGAGGAGTCTCGCCCCGGGACGCGCCAGTCGCTCCTCAAGATCCAGCGGCGACTCGCCGACCGACTCGGCGATCTCGCTCCCGGCCCGTCGGCAGTCTGCGACAACTGCGGCGAACCCGCGGCCGGGCCACTCTGCCGCAGCTGCGCCTACCTACGGATCGCCGAGGCGCCGCCCCGGGAGGTCCCCGCGTGACGCCGGCGCCCCCGACCCGGTCGCTCGGAAAGGTCGGCGGGATCGACCGCGTTTTCGTCGTCGGCGCCGGGATCATGGGGCGGGGGATCGCGGCCCAGGCCGCGCTCGCCGGCTACCCGGTCGACCTCGCGGACGTCCGCCGGGAGCTCGCTGACGCCGGCGCCGAGGGAGCGCGGGCGCTACTCCGCGACGGGGCGGCGCGAGGGCGGTGGACCGAGGCCGCGGCGGCTGACGCCGCTGCGCGCCTTCGCGCCGTCGACGGCCTCGGAGCCGCCGAGGAGGCCGACCTCGTCATCGAGGCGGCTCCGGAGCAGCTCGACGTGAAGCGACGGCTGTTCGCCGAGCTCGAGCGTCGGGCCCGGACGACCGCGATCCTCGCCACCAACACGAGCTCGCTCCCGATCCGCGAGATCGGCCGGGAGCTCCGGTCGAGCGACCGATTGCTCGGCCTGCACTTCTTCAACCCGGTCCTTCGGATGCCGCTCGTGGAGCTGATCCGCGGCGCCTCGACTCGGCCGGACGTGGCCGCCGCGGCCCGGCGGTTCGCGGAGGGCCTCGGCAAGACCGTCGTGGAGTCGAACGACACGCCGGGATTCGTCACCACCCGGGCGCTCGGCGTGCTATTGAACGAAGCGGTCGAGATGCTCGAGAGCGGCGTCGCGACGCGGGACGATATCGACGCCGCGTACCGGCTCGGCTTCCACCACCCGATGGGGCCGTTCGAGCTCGCCGACTTGGTCGGACTCGACACGGCGCTCGCCATCCTCGACGTCCTCTACGACGGGTTCCACGACCCGAAGTACCGCGCGCGGCCCCTCTTGCGATCGATGGTCGCGGCCGGCAAGCTCGGCCGCAAGAGCGGCGAAGGGTTCTACCGGTATCCGGCGTCGCCGCCCGGCTCGGGCGAGGGGAAGGCGGCATGAGCGGGCTCAGCGATTTCCTGATCCTGGTGGCGGTCGCGCTCGCCCCGGCCCTCGCCTACCTCGTGTGGGTGCGCGATACAGAACGGTACCGCACGGAGGCATGGTCGACCGTCCTCGGGGCGTTCGCGTACGGGGCGATCTTCTCGACGATCGTGGCGGGGACGCTCGAAGGGATCATCGTCGCCGCCGGGACGAGCCTCTCGAAGGCGGTGCCGGGACCAGAGTTCATCTTCCTGAACGGGAACTCGACGGCGGGGCTCTTCTTCCTCGTCCTCGTCGTCGCGCCGTTCATCGAGGAAGCGATGAAGGCGAGCGGCGTCCACGCCTACCGCCGCCGCATCCGGCTCCTCGCGGACGGCCCCGTCCTCGGCGCGAGCGTCGGCTTCGGCTTCGGCTTTCTGGAGACGCTGCTCTACGGCCTCGGCGCCTACGTCGTCGGCGGGCTCGCGGCCGGCCTCCTCCTGATCATCGTCCGGAGCTTCTCGAGCGTCCTCTTGCACGGCAGCTCGACCGCGATCTTCGGCATCGGCTACGCCCGCGGGCGGCTCCTACCGGGTTCGGGCCCCGGCGCGGGACGAGGGTACCTCACCGCCGTCGGCATGCACTCGACCTTCAACTTCCTCGCCTCGATCGGCGTGATTCTCGCCGCCGCGGGGGTGCCGAGCCCGATCGCGGCGTACGGGGACCTCCTCGCCCTCCTCGTCGCCGTCCTCTTCGCCGTCGCCGCGTTCGGATACGTCCGCGCGTACGTGAGCGTCGCCGACTACCCGGCGCTCCACGGCGGGGGACGTTTCCAGCCGAAGCCGAAGGCGCGGTCCGTCCCGCCGCCCGGGGGACCCCGACGCACCTAAGCGGCTCCGTCGCCGCGCGGCGGGGCCGGCGGCGTCGCCGGGGGGTCCGCCCGCTGCCACGCCGCGTCGCTGATCCGTTCGTAGACGCCGGGCGCGTCTCCTTCGGTCGGGGCCCCTTCGGGCGCGCCGACCTCCCGGATCCGCGCCTTCTTGAGCAGCCAGTAGTGGATCCGCCAGCTCTTCCCCCGCGAGACGGTCGCGTCTTCCTCCTCGCTCGTGAGGAGGCCCTCCTCCTCGAGCTGGTAGAACCGGTCGCGGTCCTCGCTCGACAGCTGGTTGTCGAGCACCGAATCCTCGGTGCCGAAGTACTGCAGGATCATCCGCGCGGTCGACCGGGCTTCGCCGGGCGGAATCTTCCCCCGGGCGACCAGCGTGTGCTCGATCGCGCGGGTCAGCTCCTCCTCCGTGATCGCGGGCACGCTCGGACCCCGGCCCGGATGGCCCTTGCCCGCAAAAGGCTTCGGGACGGCCCGGACGGACGGCGCGATAGGTCCGGCCGCGGCGCCGGACGGTCGCGCCGGATCGTGTTACGTTTCGTTCGAACGACATAACCGTTATCTACGGTCGGACCCCTGCGCTGCCCGTGGCGGTCGATGCCTCCGCGCGCACCGCGTTTTCGACCCAGGAGCGGCTCGTCATCGTCGGCCTGTACGTCGCGATCTTCGCGGTGACGATCGCGGCGTTCGTCGCCGCGTTCCTCTTCCTTCCGTTCAACTTCTCCGATCAGATCGCGGGCGGTGGCCTGATCTTCTCGGGACTCGCGCTCACGGCGTACTTCCTCGGGCTCAAGCACGGCTTCGACTGCGACCACATCGCGGCGATCGACAACACCACCCGCAAGCTCTTGAACGACGGCGAGCGCCCGCTCACCGTCGGCACGTGGTTCTCGCTCGGCCACTCGACGGTCGTCGTCGGGATGATCGTCGGACTCGTCGCCGCCACCGAGTTCGTCAAGAGCTACTACACGACGTTCGCGAACGTCGGGGCGGTGCTCGGCACGCTCATCTCGGGGGTCTTCCTGTTCGTCATCGGCCTCGTCAACGTCGTCATCGTCGTCGGCGTCTATCGGATCTTCCGGGACCTGCGCGAGGGACGGTACTCCCAAGCGGAACTCGACCAGCAGATGGAGAAGCGCGGCCTGCTGTACCGGTACTTCGGCCGGCTCTTCCGGGTCGTCCGGCGACCGCGGGATATCTACCCGATCGGCGTTCTCTTCGGGCTCGGATTCGACACCGCGACCGAGGTGCTACTGATCAGCTTCAGCGTCGGCTTCGCCGTCACCACGTCGATCCCGATCTGGGCGGTCCTGCTCCTCCCGCTCCTGTTCACGTGCGGCATGGTCCTTGCCGACACGACGGACGGGGTCGCGATGCGCTACGCGTACGGCTGGGCGTTCCTCCATCCGATCCGCAAGATCTACTACAACCTCACGCTCACCGTCATCAGCGTGCTCGTCGCCTTTTTGATCGGCGGGATCGAGCTGCTCCAGGTGCTCTCGTCCGAGCTCGGCTGGGGCGGCCCGTTCTGGGACTGGCTGAACGGCCTCAGTTTCTCGCGCATCGGCATCGCGATCGTCGGGCTGTTCCTCGGCGCCTGGCTCGTCGCGATGGCGATCTACCGATGGAAGCGCTACGAGGAGCGGGGGTTCCGGGCCGGCCCGGCCCCGCCGGCCTCGGAGTCGGGGTGACGGGCCGCGCCGTGCCGCACGGGGTCGTCCGCACAGGCATTTCGCTCCGGCCGGAAGAGCTCGCCCAGCTCGACCGGTGGGTCGAGCTGCGCAATTCGGCCAGCCGGTCCGAGGCAATCCGGTTCTTGATCCGCCGCATGGAAGCCGAGACGGTCCTCTCCGACTCGACGACCGAGGCGAGCGGCTGCCTGTTGGTGCTGTACAACCACCGGGCGCCGAACGTCCAGCGGCGGCTCACCGAGGCCCAGCACCGCTGGGGTGACCGGCTTCGCTCGTCGATGCACGTCCACCTGCGGGACGACGCCTGCCTCGAAGTGATGGTGCTGATCGGCCCCCGCGGCGAGATCGAGCGGGCGGCCGAAGACCTGCGGGGCGTCAAGGGGATCCAAGCCGGGCAGTACCTCCTCGCCCCGACGCGCCTCTCGCTCGGCGCCGGGCCGGCCCGCCGACGTTCGCCCGGGGCGCACGACCATCGCGTCGCGGTATCCCAGGGGCGGGCCGGGCGCTCCCGGCGGTCGTTCGGCCGGGTCGGCCGCGCGCGCCACGCGGCTTCGGGCGAGCCGGGCGACTTTCGGGCCGGTGCGGGTTCGCGAGCCGCCGCGACCGGGGGGGCGCACACTTGAAAGCGGCGCGTGCCCGTCGGCCGGCGTGACGGCCTCGTCGACCTTCGACCCTCCCGAGCTATCGGCCGCGCTCGCCGAGCGGGCGCTCGCCCTTCGCCTCTGCGCCGAGTGCACGGGGCGCTTGTTCGGCCGGCTCGGCCACGGTTGGACGAATCCCGAGCGGGCCGAGGCGGTCGCCCGACGCGCGGGCGCGCCCGGTCACGCGTGGCCCGCCGATTGCGCGCTCTGCCACGGGCTGTTCGCCCGATACGGCACGTGGGTCGACCGAGCGCTTCGGGTCGCCCAAGGGTACGAGTGGCACCGGTTCACGTGCGGATCACGCTGGGATCCCGAGCTGCTCGCGCGGGAAGAGGCCCTCTGGGCCGAGCTCCCGACGTCGGCCGCGGAGAGCGCGCGCTCGGCGTTCAATCGGGAGTGGGGAAAGCGCCTCGCCGCCGCGACGTCCACGGAAGGGACCTCGACCGACCCGGACGTCGTCTTCCTCGCCGACCTCCCGGTCGGGATCGTCGAGCTCACCGTCCTTCCGGTCTACGTGCGGGGCCGGTACCGCAAGCTCGACCGGACCCTCCCGCAGACCCGCTGGCCGTGCCGCCGCTGCCGAGGCCGGGGGTGCACGCACTGCGCGGGCACGGGCCGGACGTACCCGACGAGCGTCGAAGAGCTCGTGGGCGCCCCGTTCGTCCGGGCCGCGGAGGCGGAAGGGACGCGGTTTCACGGGATGGGCCGCGAAGACATCGACGCCCGGATGCTCGGCCGCGGGCGGCCGTTCGTTCTCGAGCTGATCCGGCCGAAGCGACGGCAATTTCCGTTGGCGCCGGTGCTCGACGAGCTCGGCCGCACCGCGGCCGGTCGGGTCGAGGTGGTCGGGGCGGCGTGGGCGACGGCGGCCGATGTGGTCGCCGTCAAGGAGGCGACCCCCGAGAAGAGCTACCGGGTCGGGGTGGAGGGCGACGTGCCGGAGGCAAAGGTTAAGGAGGCGCTCGAACGTGCCGCGGGCCGAGCGATCCTCCAACGCACTCCGACGCGGGTGGCCCACCGGCGCGGCGACCATGTCCGGCCCCGTCGCCTGGTCCGGGCCGAGCTCGTGGAGGCGGCGAACGGACGGTTCACGCTCGAACTACGGACCGAGAGCGGAACGTACGTCAAAGAGTGGGTGGAAGGCGATGGAGGGCGCACCGAACCGAATCTGTCGAGCCTCGTCGGCGCGCCGCTCAAGGTCACGTTCCTAGACGTCGTCGAGGTGCACGACTCCGAGGTCATCGATGGTCAAGAGCAGCAAAGGGTTTAGGTCACGCACCCGGGGGACGTTCACGAAGGACGTCCGGGAGCGGGGACTCCCTCCGGTGACGCGCGTGTTGCGAGTCTTCTCGCCCGGCGAGAAGGTCCAGGTCCGGATCGAGCCGTCCGAGCCGCGCGGCCAGCCGCACCCGCGCTACCAGGGCCGGGTCGCGACGGTCGTCGCCCCCCGGGGGCGAGCGTACGTCCTCACCTTCACGGACGGCGGGAAGCGCAAGACGCTGATCGCGCGGCCGGTCCACCTCGCCCCGTTCCGAGAGGGAGCCGATGCCTGAGCCCGTTCCGCTCGCCCGCGTCAAAGAGCTCCTGACGGAGGCGGCCGGCCAGCGGACGCTCCCCCGGGAGGCCGCGCTCGCCCGCGAGCATGCCGAGCTGTTCGCCCGGCTGTCGAGCGCGGACGCGGAGAAGCTGATCGCCGAGCTCCGGACGATCCCGAACGTCGACCACGCCGTGGCGGTGAAGATCGCCGACATCCTGCCGCAGTATCCCGAGGAGGTCCGCCTCCTGTTCTCCCGCGAGCGCGCCGCGCTCCAGGAGGACGACGTCACGAAGATCCTCGAAGCCGTGGCCCGGTACCGATGACAGGGGCCGATCATGGTCGAACGCTACGCCTACGTGCTCGATTACCTGCCGAACGGTCGGTCGACCGAACGGGGGTTCTCTCGTCAGCCGGTCGCCCTCGCCGTCGGTGAGGACGAGCTCAAGCTGCTCGAGATCGTCCCGAAGCCGAACGTCCCGCTCTCCGTCGGGCGGCGGATCCCGCTCCTGCCCGAAGGGAGTGTCGCCCCTCCGATCGACCACGTCCGCCGCCGCGTGCCGTACGAGGAGTTGACGGTCGCGGCCCGGGCCGAGCTGCCGACCGCGCTCGAAGCGGCGGTGCGGGCGCGCGCGGACCGGTACCTGCGGTTCTTCAACGAGGCGGACGCCGTGTCGCGCCGGTTCCATCTGCTCGAACTGTTGCCGGGGATCGGGAAGAAGACGATGCAGGCGATCGTCGACGAGCGTCGGAAAGGCCCGTTCGCGAGCTTCGAGGAGATGGAGCGCCGGGTGCCGATCAAGGCGCCGACCCAGCTCGTCGTGAGCCGGATCTTGGCGGAGCTCACCGGTGTCGAGGACAAGTACCGGCTCTTCGTCGCCCCGTGACGCCGGGGGCGCCGTCGTCCCGTCATCGCACGCCGAGACGGCCGCCGCCCTCGATCGGCTCGGGATCCGGCCGAGCCGCGCGCTCGGCCAGTCGTTCCTCGCCGACCCGTTCATCGCGGACGCCGAATCGGCGCTCCTCGACGGGGACGTGAGCGGCCCCGTCGTCGAGATCGGCGGCGGCCTCGGTGTCCTCACGCGCGCGCTCTTACGCCGGGGGGTGCGCGACCTCACGGTCGTCGAGCGCGACCCGCGGCTCGCCGAGCACCTGACGCGGGCGTTCGGCCCGGCCGTCCGCGTCCGAGAGGCCGACGCGCTCGCCGTCGATTTCTCGGGCGTCCGGACCGTGGTCGGCAACCTGCCGTTCTCGCGCGCCTCCGAGATCCTCCTTCGCTTGTTCGAATCGGGCGTCGGCCGGATCGTCGTCCTCGTCCAGCGGGAGGTCGCCGAGCGGCTCGCGGCGGCGCCCGGGGGACGGGCGTACGGCCGGCTCACGCTCGCCGCGCGCTGGTACGGCACGGCCGAGACGTTCGCGGTCGTGCCGAGCCGCGCGTTCTACCCGACGCCGAAGGTCTCTGGCCAGCTCGTCCGCCTCGTACGGCGCGATGGCCCGGGACCCGACGTCGATCGACGCCGGTTCGACCGGGTCGTCTCGACGCTCTTCCGCCACCGGCGCAAGCAGCTCAAGAACCTCGTGCCGGCGCTCGCTGATCCGGGCGACGCGCGCGCGCTCGCCCGGGCCGCCGGCTGGCCGGACGACTGGGAGCGGCGGCGGCCCGAAGAGCTCGACTTCGAGCAGTTCGTCGCGCTCGCCCGGGCGTGGGCGGGGGACCGCGATAAATAGCCTCGGCCGGTCCGCGCTCGGATCGTGGTCGACGAACCGCTTCCCTTCGAGCCGTACGCAATCAAGGTCGTCGAGCGGCTCGCCCGCCCGAGCCGAGCCGACCGCGAACGGGCGCTCGAGCGCGCCGGCTACAACCTGTTCAACCTGAAGTCCGACGAGGTCACGATCGACCTCTTGACCGATTCCGGGACCGGCGCGATGAGCGACCGGCAGTGGGCGGGGTTGCTGAGCGGCGACGAAAGCTATGCGGGCAGCCGCAACTTCGACCGGTTCTTCGAGACCGTCCGGCGGCTGACGGGTTTCGAGCACGTCGTCCCGACGCACCAGGGTCGGGCGGCGGAGCACCTCTTGTTCCGGGCGTTGGTCCGACCGGGCGACGCCGTGCCGAACAACATGCATTTCGACACGACGGAGGCGCACGTGCGCGAGCAGGGGGCGCTCCCCGTGAACGTCGCGATCGCGGCGGCGTACGACCCGGACGACCCGTTTCCGTTCAAGGGAAACGCCGACGTCGCCGCCCTCGAGGCGGTCTTCCGGGACGCGCCCGGACGGGTGCCGCTCGTGATGATGACGCTCACGAACAACACCGGCGCGGGGCAACCCGTCTCGCTCGAGAACGTCCGCGCGGTGCGCGCCGTCGCTGAGCGCCACGGGGTCCCCCTCTACCTCGACATCTGCCGGTGGGCGGAGAACGCGTTCCTCGTCCGGGAGCGGGAGCCCGAGCTCGCCGGACGCCCGATCCCCGAGATCGGGCGGAAGTTCTTCGACCTCGCGGACGGCGTGACGATGAGCGCGAAGAAGGACGGCCTCGTCAACATCGGCGGCTTCGTGGCGACGCGGGACGGCGCGCTCGCGGCGCGGCTCAAGGAGTCGTTGGTCCTGTTCGAGGGGTTCCCGACGTACGGCGGACTCGCCCGCCGGGACCTCGAGGCGATGGCGATCGGGCTCGACGAGGCGACGGAGCTCGACTACCTGGCCCACCGGATCGGCCAGGTCCGCTTCCTCGCCGGCCGGCTCGACCGGGCG
>JAKAWP010000031.1 GCA_021816955.1 Thermoplasmata archaeon | reverse complement strand
GCCGGTAATCTTGCGGTACGGCGAGACCGTCGGCGACCTTCTGAAGCGGCTGCCACCCGATCTGGATCGTTCGTTCCGGGCGGCCCAGGTGTGGGGCTCCAGCGCGCGGTTTCCCGGACAGACCGTCGGACGGGACCACGTGCTCGCCGACGAAGACATCGTGACGATCGTCGTCGCCCGCGGCGCGAACGCTCCCACCGTGCGACGGGGCGAGCCCGCCTGACCCGATCGGGCCCGCGACTAGCGGACCCGCAAGCGGGGACGGTCGGGTCGAGGCGGGCCGCCGTCGCGCGCCCCGCCGGGCCGCCAATCGGTCCGAGGCCCGCGGGACGATTGCGCGCGACGGTCGAAGCTCGGTCGATACTCGCCCGACAGAAAGTAGTGGACTCGGTGGAACGGGGCCAGGTCGATCGGCCGGTCCAGCTGGAAGGAGGCAGCGAGCGAGTCGACGGTCGCCCGAAGATGGTCTTCGGGGGAGGGGCCTCGCGCGACGCTCGACGCCTTGAGCGCAAACAACAGGGCGCCGCCGTCAGCCAAGAACCAAGCGGCGGCTTCGGCGACGATTTCGGCCTGATCCGGTTGGGCGACATCCACGTAGAGCCCGTCGACCGGGGGGATCCAAGCGAGGAGCTCGCGGGGCCGACGGGCATCGCCCAGAATCGGAAGGAGGGGCGGCCACCGGTCCGCCAGAGAGAGCAGGCGCGCAAACGGGCCGGCGCTCCGCTCCACCGCGTACAGGTGCCCGTGCGGTCCCAAGAGGTCCGCGACGTGCGAAGCCGTCGTTCCGCTCGCCGCGCCCAGATACAGCCATCGCTCCCCGACCCGGGGCAATCGTCCCCTCCACCCGCGGAGAAGGGCCGCCCCGAGCTTGGAGCGATGCGGGTCGATCGCCCGAACGGCCCGGCCGCCCGTGTACGCCCAGCGTTCCCCGTATACCGGCGGCGGCTCCCCGCACGCTTCCGTCCACCATTCCCAGCGGCCGTCGGCGCTCCGGCTGAAGAGGCGGGGGTGCCGCTCCGACGGATGAAACGACGACCGTCGGGTCATGGCCGCGGAGCGACCCGGCGAAGCGCCCGATCTCGCCGCGCGAGGAGCGGTGCGCTCAGCGAGCGGTGGGAAAACGCATCGGCTCGGGCCGCGATCACGCACAGGGCGGCCAGCGAACGGACGAACGCCGCCCGACGCGGAGGCGGAACGCTCGCGACCCCTTCCGCCTGGTAGAGCACCCCGTGCTTCGGTCCTCGGAGCGGCGACGGCTTCCGTCGGCTCCCGAGGATCTGGACGTGGCCCGCGGAGCTGCGGGCGAGAGGCTCGACGCCGCCGGCCCGGGCGATCAGCCGCGCGGCGGTGCGGAATCCGACGAGGTCGGTCAACGTGGGCGCGAGCGCGCGCACCTCCTGCTCCAAGAGCGCGGAGACTCGGGCCCAGTGATCCCGAAACGCGCGGAGAAAATCGGCTTCGGCCCGCAGATAGAGGTCGGAGCTCGTCCCGTCGACCCGGGGAAAGCTCGACACCGCGTTGACCTCCCGGCCGAGCGCCCGCTCGAGGCGCTCCTCCTCTCGGGTGAGCGCGACCAACCGCTCGACCGGGTCGGCCCGAACGCGGGCGAGCCGTTCGGCCGCCCGCTGGAGAAGGTGACGCCGTTCTTCCGCGAGGGTCGGCACGGGCAACTCGCGGCGGAGCACCCGGTACATCGGGGCGTCGCCGAGAACGACCCGAGCGCCGGCGAGCGCCGGGTCGGCTCGCTGCCCGGGATCGAAGATCACGATCGTCCGGTCCCGGCTCGCGGCGTCGTCGCCGGCCGCCTCGCTCTTCCGTGGGACGGGACGAGGTCCCGCCGCGGATCGCTCCGCCGCGGGTCCGTCGACCGGTACCTCGAAGGTTTGGTCGAGCACGGCGACCCGCGCCGTCGCGGCCACGGTCTAGAACTCCTCGAGTGACTTTTGGTGCCGGCGCTGCTCCATCGGCACGTCGACCGGGTACTTCCCCGTCAGGCAGCCGAGGCAGAGGTCGCGCTCGGGAATGCCGAGCGCTTCCACGAGGCCGGGGATCGACAGGTAATGAACGCTGTCGGCCCCGACCACTTCGGCGACCTCCTCCTCCGTCCGTCCGAACGCCACGAGCTCGCGCCGTTCTTTCATATCGACGCCGAAATAGCAGGGCGCCCGGATCGGCGGACAGCCGATGCGGACGTCGACCCGCTGGGCGCCCGCGTCCCGCACCATCCGAACGATCTCCTTGAGGGTCGTGCCCCGGACGATCGAGTCATCGAGGAGCACGATGCGACGGCCGTTCAATAGGCCCGGGACCGGATGCAGCTTGACCCGGACCTCGAGCTCCCGACGGTGTTGGTCCGGGAGGATGAACGTTCGCTCCACGAAGCGGTTCTTGATCAATGCCTCGGCGTACGGGATCTGGGCCGCTTCGCTGAAGCCCAGCGCCTGGGGCCGGGCGGAGTCGGGGACCGGCACCACGAGGTCGGCGGTGACCGGGGCTTCCCGGGCGAGGATCTTGCCGATCCGGTGACGGACCTCGTAGACCGGCCGGTCTTCGGCGACCGAATCCGGCCGGGAGAAATAGACCCATTCGAACATGCAGTGGGCGAGTTCGCCCGAGCCGGCCATCTTCGTGCTGGACGCCACCCGGCCCCGGTCGAGCACCAAGATCTCCCCGGGTTCGACCGCGCGTCGGGTCCGGCCGCCCATCAGGTCGATCGCCACGCTTTCGCTCGCGACCGCCACGCCGTGCGGCAGGTCGCCGAGGACGAGCGGCCGGATGCCGAGGGGATCGCGGAAGGCGACCACGCGGGAGCCGACGATCAATACGACCGCAAACCCGCCCACGAGCTGCGCCGTCGCCCGCCGGATCGCGGCTTCGAGGTCCCGGCTCTGCGCGAACTCCATCGCGATCATCTGCGCGATCGTTTCCGAGTCCGCGGAGCCGAGCAGCTCGATCCCTTGGTGCTCGAGCCGCCGACGGACGCGTTCGAAGTTCGAGAGGTTGCCGTTGTGCCCGAGCGCCGCGTCGTCGTCGCGCAGCTTGAAGACGATCGGCTGCGCGTTCTCGAGGTCGCTCGTTCCCATCGTCGAGTAGCGCGTGTGGCCGATGCCCTGGCTCCCGCGCAGGGCTTCGATCATCTCGGGCGAGAAGATCTCGTGGACGAGCCCCATCCCCTTGCGGTGATGCAGCACGCCGTGGGCGGTCGTTGCGAGCCCGGCCGATTCCTGGCCCCGGTGCTGGAGCGCCCGAAGCCCTCGGAACAGGTGGGGCGCCGCCGACTCGCCGACCAGCGAGACTCCGACGACACCGCAGTACTCGCGGGTGGGCATCTACTCTCCCGACGGAGGCCGGCCTCCGACAGGGGGGGACGGGCCGCCCGTCTTAAGGCGTGCGGCCCGCGGAGGCGGACGATTCAGCCGAAGAGCGCCGAGAGGCCCTCGGCGGCTTCCTCTTCGGAAACCCCCTTCTCCTCCTTCTTCTCCTCTTCCTTCTTCTCAGGCTTCGCGCCCTTCGGCTCGGCCCCGGCGGCGGCCGGCGCCGGGGCGGGTACGCTCATCGCCTCGGCCTTCGCCAAGACTTCCGCGAGGTTCACCCCTTCGAGCGAGGCCAAAAGGGCCTGGACCCGGGCGGCATCCGCCGTGACGCCGGCGGCCGTCAGGACCCCCGAGAGTCCCTTCTCATCGATCGGCTTTCCGGCGGCGTTGAGCAGGAGCGCTCCGTACACGTATTCCATCGTTCTCACCTCTAGGTGCTGTTTCCGTGACCTCAGTGGTCCATCAAAGCTCTTACGGCCGCCGCTTCCCGAATCGCGCGGGCCAGCAGCGCCGGGGCGGTCTCCTTGGTCGGGTATCCCGTTCGGACCGCGAGGGCGATCGCGCGCCGGTGCGCCCGCTGGAGAAGGGCCGGCGCTGTCTCTCGGGTCGCGTAGGCGATCTCGAGGGCGAGGCCGAGCGCGCCCCGAGCCGCGCGAGCGAGAGCGGCGCGCTGGCTGTCGAGGTCGACCGCGAGCACGTCGCGGGGGTAGAACGTCTCCCGACTGACCGCCGCCCTCAGGTCGAGCCCGACCTCCAGGGGATAGATTTCGAGACGGGTGAGCATCGTCGCCACTTCGCGGGAAATCGGCTGGCCGGCCCGGACGATGACCGTGTCCCGCTTCAGGACGACCTTGCCCTTTTCGATCGCCGCCGGAAACCCGGCGTGCTGAAGTTCGCCGACGATCGGCCCCGGCTTGAAGCTCGTGGTGCCGGCCGGTACCACGATGTCCCGCGGCGCGATCTCCCCGCCTCGGGCGGGCGTGGGCGAGCGCGTCCGCCGGAACTCCTGATAGAGGGAGAACGGATTGCCGTCGGCGGTCAAGATCGCCGTCTGATCGCTGACCTGGTCAAGCAGCGGTCGCAGCGCCGGCCGCTCCTCGCTCGCCGATTCGATCGCGTGACGGATCGCGCTGTTCGGCGCGACCGTGATCGGTCGGCCGCGCTCGCGGAGCTCCCGGCGCATCGATTGAAGCGCCGCCGCCGGGACGCCCCGGATTCCGACCAGCGCCGTGAGGGGGGACGAGAGCAAGCGGGTTCGGAGTTCCTTCACCCGGAGTTGCTTCGCTTCCGGCACCGAACCGCGACCCGGCATCGTCCGACCTCTCTACCGCAGCCGGACCGCCGGTCCCATCGTCGTCTTCAGGTACGCCGATTCGATGTTCGTCGCGCCGCGCTCCAGCTTTCCAATCAGGCGGGCGAGGACCGCGTCGACGTTCTGGGCGATCTCTTCGGGTCGCATCGCTCGGGTTCCGACCGGGGCGTGAAACGTGCGGTTTCCCTTCGAGCGAACCCGGATCGACTTCTGGAGCGCCCGGATCAGGTTCGTCGGGTCGCTCCCCGGGGGTACCGGCCGCGGCATCTTCCCGCGCGGGCCGAGCACCACACCGAGCCGCCGGCCGATGATCGGCATGAGCGATGCCTCGGCCAAGAAGAAGTCGACACCGGCGACCAACTTGCGGGCCGACCGCCTGTTCTTGACGAGATCGTCGATCTCACTCGCCGGGATGACGACGTCGGCGACGCCCTGGACCTTCTGGCAGAGTTCCGGCGAGCCGAAGACGGCGACCTTCACCGGGCGGCCCCGCCCGTTCGGCAGCGGGATCTCGTCCTCGATTCGGTTCTTCGGAACCGAGAGGTCGAGGTCCTTCAGATTGACCGCGAGCTCGACCGTCTCCCCGAACTTCCGCTCGGGGGACTTCTGGAGCGCCTCGTTCACGGCGTCCAACACTCCTCGCTCCGGCATCGTTTTCCTCGACGGCGCGGCGCGCCCAGTGAGCACCCCTACTTAAAACGTGGCCTTCGCGGCTGACGGTGACGAGCCGGCCCGGCCGCGAACCGGACCGCTCGGCGGCCGACGCGGGCGGCGAGCGACGGCGAGTCGCGCACGAGCGATGGTAATCCTATATAAGCATCGATGTCTCGCCGCCGACCGATGCACTACCCGAAAGTGATCCGGGCGTACTGCCCGCGTTGCAAGAGCCACACGGATCACGACGTGGAGAAAGGCAAGAAGAGGCCCGCCTCGGAACTGAAGTGGGGGCAGCGGCGATTCCGCCGAGCCACGCGGGGCTACGGGGGATTCCCGCGTCCGAAGCCCGAGGGCCGGGCGAAGGCGGTGCGGCGGGTCTATCTCAAGTTCCAATGCAAGAAGTGCTCGTATACGGTCCAACCCGCGAGCTGGCGCGCGAGCCAACTCGAACTCGTGGAGCATCACTGAGGCGAGCGTCGATGCGCGGCCCTTCCCCGTTCTGGATCGTCAAGTGCCCCGACTGCTCCGGCGAGCAACCGGTGTTCAGCCGGGCCGCGACGACGATCAACTGCCTCGTCTGCGGGGCCACCTTGGCGACCCCGACGGGCGGACTCGCGAAGCTGCGGGGCGAGCGGGTCCGCGTCGAGTCAGCGTAGGGTGGGCCGCCGCCATGCCCCTCGGTAGTGACCTTCCCGAAGAAGGCGAGCTCGTTCTAGCCACGGTGAAGTCGATCCGGAACTTCGGCGCTTTCGTCACGCTGGACGAATACAACGGTCGCGAGGCGTTCATCCACCTCTCCGAGGTGGCGACCGGATGGGTGAAGTACATCCGGGACCACATTCGGGAGGGCCAGAAGATCGTCGCCCGGGTCCACCGGATCGATCCGGCCAAGAACCAGATCGACCTCTCCCTCAAGCGGATCAACGACCATCAGCGGCGGGAGAAGATCCAGGCGTGGAAGAACGAGCTGCGCGCGCTCCGCCTCCTTGGCCAGGTGGCGGAGGAGCTGAAGATCCCGGTCGATCAGACTCACTCCGCCTTCGCGGTGGCCGTCGCGGAGAAGTACGGCAACCTTTACAGCGCGTTTGAGGCGGCGGCGACGGACCCGAAGAAGTTCCAGAAGGAGAACGGGAAGGCGGCGTGGGTCGACGCCGTCCTGAAGGTCGCCCGGGAGAACATCGTCCCGCCGCAGGTGACGATCGCGGGCACCCTCGAGATCACCGACCCCTCCGCGGACGGTGTCGCCCATGTCCGTGCCGCGCTGCTCGCGGCCCAGGCCGTGGACCCGTCGTCGATCGCCCTGCAGTACGTCGGCGCGCCGCGCTACCGGATCCGGGTGACGGCGTCCCAGTACAAGCAGGCCGAGGAGATGCTGAAGCGGGCGACCGAGGCCGCCGTGAAGGCGATTCGGGAGATGGGCGGGCAGGGGTCGTTCACGCGGCCATGACGGACGGGATCCTTCGAACGTGCCGGCCGTGCCGTCGGTACACGATGGGGGCGACGTGCCCCGTCTGCCACCGCCCGACGGTCTCGCCCCATCCCGCGCGATTCCGGGCCCAGGATCGATTCGGCCGGTACCGCCGGGCCCTGCTCGCGACCGTTTCCCGGCCCGGAGAGCCTCCCGCCTGACCGATGTCGACCGTTGTCCATCGGATTAAGGTCATCAACGACGTGAGCGACCTCGTCCCGATCCTTCGGGCGGTCGATTCGCCGGTCAAGCTCGCGCTCGTTCAGCGGCTCGGCGAGGCGTGGTTGACGTTGGACGACATCCGCCGGGAGTTCGGCAGCGACGGAGAGCGGGCCCTCCGTTCGTTCGAGAAGATGCGGCTGATCGATACTCGCTGGGTGGCCCGGGAAGGACGCCGCCAGCCGGATCGAAGCTATCATTTCTATTACTCGACGATCAACATCAACACGTCGGCGCCCCTCGCAGAGATCTCGGACGTGCTCGCGATCGCGGGCATGCCGGCCAAGGAGTACGAACGATTGGAGCGGCAGATCTACGAGGCGGTCGGAAAGGACGGGCGGTTCTTCTCGGACGTAGCGGAAGAGCTCGGGATGTCCCCGACCCGGCTGAAGGCGCTCGTCAAGCGATCCGAAAAGCTGGAGTACCGTGGCCACCGGATCGAACGGTTCCAGGCCCCGCCGCCGGAGTGAACGGTCCCGGCGCCGCCGGGTCGTGGTCCTGCGGATCGGGCATCGGCCCCAGCGCGACCCGCGGCTCACCACCCATCTGGCGCTCGCGTCGCGCGCGCTGGGCGCGGAGCGGCTGTGGGTCCATCCGGGAGATCCCGAGCTCGAGGAGCGCCTGCGCTCGGTTGCCCGCGAGTGGGGCGGGAGGTTCGCGGTGGAGGCGGTGACGGATTGGCGTCGGGCGATCCGAAACTGGAACGGCCTCGTGGTCCATCTCACGATGTACGGCGAACCGTTCGAGCGGGCGCTCGCCTCCCTTCCCCCGGACGTCCCGATCCTTCTCGTGGTCGGCGGAGCGAAGGTGCCGGCCGATCTGTACCGGCTGGCCGACCGCAACGTCGCCGTCGGCTCTCAGCCCCACAGCGAGGTTGCCGCCGCGGCGCTCGCCCTCGATCGGTTGACCACCCCGCCGGACGCCCGGGAGTTCTCCGGGGCCCGACGACGTATCGTCCCTCAAGCGGCGGGCAAGCGCGTGCGGGTGCGCCCGCTCGGGAGCCCGTAGCGCCATGACGGACGACGACTCCCCGGGGATTCCCGCCCGTGCCCTCCCGACGAGCGCCCGCGCGCCGGGAAAGTGCATCGTCTTCGGCGAGCATGCCGTGGTGCACGGCGGGCCCGAGCTACTGTTCGCCCTCGACCTCGAAACCCAGGTCGCTCTCCGCCCGAACCCCCGGCTTCAGCTGAACGGCGACCCCGAGGCGCCTCGTCACAACCGGTACTTCGCCGCGGCGCTCGACATTTGGTGGCCGTCCGGCGAGCCGCTCGAAGTCCGCTCGGTGTCCCGGGTTCCCCGCGCGGCCGGCCTCGGTTCTTCCGCCGCGTTCGTCTCGGCGCTCTCGGCCGCTTTCGCCGCCGCCACCGGGGGGATCGACCGGCCCCGCCTCGCGGCCCGGGCGTTTTCCGTGGAGCGCCAAGCGCAAGGCGTCGGGAGCCCGGGCGACACCAGCGCGAGCGTCGCGGGCGGTTTCGTCACGATCAACGACCCGGCCGGCGAACTGCTTTGGACCGTTCGCGACGACACGCGAAGTTGGTCGGTCCGTCGGATTCCCGACCCGGGTTGGGCGTGGGTTGTGGCGTATTCGGGAATTCCCCGGTCCACGGCGGACGCCGTCCGAGCGGTCACCGAACGGCTCGCCCGGCCGGACGGACCGACCCTGCTGGACGAATTCGCGTCGGTCGCCCACCAAGGGATCGCCGCGGTCCAGCGAGAGGACATCGAGGACGTACGCACGCTCATGGAACGGAACCAGACACTCCTGCGCGACGTCGGCGTCTCTCACCCGCAGATCGAACGGCTGCTCACGGTCGGCCGGGAGGTCGGCGCGTCGGGCAAGGTCACGGGCGCCGGCGCGGGGGGGTCGGCGCTCTTCCTGCCCGCCCTCGGCCGGGAGATCGAGCTGTCGCGCCGCCTCGCGCGGGCCGGGGCCGTCCCGTTTGTCGTCCGACCGAGCCGGCGCGGAGCCGAACTCGTCGACCGGCCCTCCGCCGCGGCGTAGTCCGGTCGGTTACCGCCGAGAGACGATGCGCACGACCGCGTTCGGCTCGAGCGGGTGGTCGGCGGCGAGGGCCCGATGGGTCCGTCCGTCGATCGCCCGGATGAACCCCTCGCCGAGGTCGGTGTGCACGCGGTACGCGAGCGTCCGCGCGTCGATCCCGGCCGGCACGAGATGGGCGTCGGGGAGCCGTCGGCCCCGCGAATCCGTCCACCGCTGCTCGTCTTCGACCGGATAGACGACGATGCGATGGAGGCCGTCGTAGACCAACGACTCGAGCGCGCGTTGGACTCCCGTACCGTTCCACGGCTCCAACCGCCCGCGGAGGCCGTCGAGCGCCTTCGCTTGGGGAGGCGACAAGCGGCTCGGGTCGACTACGGTGAAGGTCGGGTCGCCGGGCCGGTACCGCACGAGGCCCAGGCGAGCCGCCTTGCGCAGCGTCAGTTCGGCTTCCGCACTCATCGGAACAACCGGCAGCGGGCTCAGTTGTTCCGCCAGCCGGTCGGCCGCGGCCCGGTCGGCCCGGTCGCATTTGTTCGCCGCGATCAGGCGAGGCTTCGAGGCCCGGAGGATCGCGCGCGCCACCCGTCGTCGATCGTCCGGCGTCCACCGCGACGGATGGAGTCGATCGACGGGAGCGTCGCGTAGCGCCCCCACGACCGCCGACGGCGGGACCGACAAGCCGGTCAGCCGCTCCGCGATCCAACTATCGACCGGCCGACCCTCTCGTTCCGCGGTGCGGGCCTCCCGGTCGAAGTTCCGCTCCAGCACTCCGTCCACCCAAAAGACGAGCTCGTCTTCGAGCCAGGCGGCCTCGCGCGCCGGGTCCGCCGCCCCCGGATCCGCCAGCACCCCTTCATCGGTCGTGCCACCCGAGAGGTCGACCACGTGGAGGAACCCCTCCGCCGCTCGTAAGCTGTCGAGAAACTGGTGGCCGAGGCCCTTTCCTTCGTGCGCTCCCGGCACGAGACCAGGAACGTCGATCACGTTGACCGGTATCCAGCGGACTCCGTCCCGGCACGCTGCATTGCCGGGCGAGCAGTCGCCCCCAATCTCCTCATGCGGACATTTCGCCCGCACGTAGGCGACGCCGCGGTTCGGTGTGACGGTCGTAAACGGGTACGGCGCAATCTCCACATCCACCAGCGTGAGGGCGGCGAACGTCGTCGACTTGCCGACGTTCGGTTTGCCGACCAGCCCGATCTCCACGGGTCGCTTCCTCGTGACCAATCAGACGGAATAGTCGGGGGGCTCGTCCGCCCCACCGAGCTTCCGAGCCGCATAGACCGCCAGGACGAACAACAGGTCGTTCACCCGATTGATCCACTGGAGAAGTTCGGCCCGCACCGGCTCCTGCCGATGCAAGGCGACGATCGCCCGCTCGGCACGCCGGGCCACCGTGCGGGCGAGGTGGGCCCGCACCGAAGCGGAGGTCTCCCCGGGCAGGAGGAACGTGTGGATCGGACCCGCTAGCTCGGTGAAATGATCGATCTCTCGCTCGAGACGCTCGACGTGTCGGGCTTCGATCCGGTGCTCGGGCTCCCCGTGCCCGGGCGCGCGCGCGAGTTCCGTCTGCGCGATGAAGAGCTCATGGCCGAGCCGGCGATAGATCGGCGCCAGATCTCGGAGCGGCTCCGGTAGATCGAGCCGCGCGAACGCAACGAACGCCCCGAGTTCGTCCAGCGCTCCGTACGCCGCCAGGCGCGGCGAGTCCTTGCCTATCCGTACACCACCGGCGAGACCGGTCTCTCCGCGGTCGCCCGTGCGGGTATAGATCCGCGTGGAAACCTCGCCTCCGGTCGCCACGGGAGCTGGTCCAACGGGGAACTCAGACCGTGGACGGGGCAATAGGAGATGTGCAGCACTTCATTATGCTTCGCGTCCTGACGGCATAGTCGGCAAATGAACCCGCTCCGTTCGCTCCACGCCAATCCCATGGCCTCCATGTTGGTTTCCACCCTGCGGAGCTCTTACCGCCGGAGGAGAGCTCCCCCCTCCCGTTCTGCCCGGCGCCGCTGAGCGCGGCGCGCGCTCTGGTCGCTGGCCGACCGCCGCAGCGAAGGGATCGCTTCGGCGTGCACCGCGGCGAGTTCCCGGAGGCCGAGCGTCAGCACCAGATCGATCGCGCTTCCGAGGTCCCTCGCCCAGCCATCCTCGACGATCTGTTCGAGCTCGGTCCGCACCGTGACCGGTAGATCCACCGTCCCGGTGGCGGCGAGTGGGGCCGACCGAACCAGCTGCCGAATCGCTTCGGAACGGCTCGCCGTGCCCTGCATCGCGCGCCATCGATCCAGCTGCTCGAGTTCTTCCTCGGTGAGGCGGACACCGAGGAATCGCGTCGACTTCGTCGAAGGTCGGGCAGGTTGCACGTCGTTTAACAAAGTAAAACAACTATAAAGATATTCGTTTTACAAACTCCCTCCGAACGAGCCGGTCGCCGAACGGCCGATCGGCGCCGTCGGCTCGAGCGGCTCGCGATGCTGTGTTGAGTGAACCTCTTCCCATGCGAGCAGACTTAGATTAGTCGGTACCTCGCCGGTCCTCGGGATGTCCCGCCGCTGGGGCCACCCCCACCTCGACCGCCGCGATTGGCCTACCTACAACGAGCAGCTCGTCGTCCGGGGCGAGTTCTTCCTCGACCCGACCCCCTTCAAGCACTGGGCCGAGGAACTGGCCAAGATGAATCGGGCGAAGGGCGGCGGCCGCAAGCGTGGCGGCCAGTATCGCCTCCCGGAGTCGTTCGTCCGCTGGCTTGTCATCTGGAAGCAGTTCCTGGACTATCGGAGCTGGGAGGGGCTGATCCGACGGTTCGCCGCCCTGGGCGTGATTCCCTCCACCCCCTCGGCCGACTACACGACCCTCTGGCACCGCCTGCACGGTCTGGCCCCGACGGTCAAGCTGCCCAAGTTCGTCAACCTCGAACTGGCCCCCGACGGCTCCGGACGGAAGACGACCAACGCCGGGGAGTACCGCCTCTTCCGTTACGGGGACCCGGAGGCGAGGCAACGCAAGCATCTCGTGGTGGTGATCACGGCGGATGTGCGACGCAAGAAACTGATCGGGATCGACGTGCACATCGAGGGGAAGGGACACTCGGAGTCGGCGACGGCGGCTCGTCATGTGCGAGCCGCGACGGAGGCGGGCCATCGGGTGCGGAAGCTCTACGGGGACGGGGCGTACGACAGTCACGCACTGTTCCGGGCGCTGCACGAGACCGGGACGGAACCGGTGGTGAAGATTCGGAAGGACGGCCAATCGGCTCGACGGCACAGTCCGAGAGGGACGAAGTGGCGATGGCGGGCGGTGCGGGAGTATCGGCGGCTCGGGTATCGGGCGTGGGCGGAGGCGAAGGGGTACGGGATGCGGTGGCCCGGGACGGAGGGGATCTTCTCGGCGGTGAAGCGGAAGTTCGGAGAGAATACGGTCTCGCGATCGTCGACGGGGTTGGTGGCGGAAGGGTATCAGCGATTCTGGGCGTACGACGCGCTTCGGGAGTACGGCGAGACTCGAGGGAGGGAGGGCGTCGCGCGGTAGCGGTCCGACAGGGCCGCTCGGTCAAGGTCGGGAACTATTCATTCAACACAGCAGGTTCGCGAGTAATGCTTATGGGCCCGGCTCCGTCCGGGCGGACGATAGGCATGGCGTGGACGCAGCAAGAAGTTCGCGAGCTCAAGGAGGGGCGCTACCTGCTCATTGACGAGGAGCCGTGCCGGATCCTGAGCATCCAGACGTCGAAACCCGGGAAGCACGGGGAAGCGAAGGCGCGCATCGATGCGGTGGGCCTCTTCGACGGAGCGAAGCGGAGCGTCGTCTTCCCGGTGAAGCACAAGGTCCAGGTCCCGATGATCGGAAAGCGGCAGGCGCAAGTTCTCTCGCTCTCCGAGGCCGAGGTGCAGCTGATGGACCTCGAGACCTACGAGACGTTCTCGCTCCCTCTCGAGGACGACGTCCGGGGGCAATTGTCGCCCGGGCAAGAAGTACAGTACCTCGATGCAATGGGAAAGCGCCGCATCACCCGGGCGTAGGGGATCCTACGGGAACGCCACGCTCGGGCCGGACGGCGTCAGCCCCGGGCTCGTGGACGCCAGCGGGAATCCCGGCGGGGCGCGGTTCGGGCCGAGGGAGAATCGGTCGTACTCCACGGTGTGTCGGATCCCGCGTCGACGCAACAGTTGGCTGACTTGCTCGGTGATCTGAACAACTTCCTGACAGCGAATCGGCTTGGTGAAGTAGAATTCGACCCGCCGGGGATCGAGGATCGGAAAGACGAGCTTCATCCCTATGGCGTCGGGCCGGTTGTACCCCATCGGTTTTCGCCCGGCCCTTAGGTCGCGCAGGTTCTCTTCCAGCAAGAGTTCGGGCAACGCGCCGTCCGCCTCCTTCGCGAAGGGACGGTTGGCTTCGACGACCTTGCGATGGATCTCGGGGTACACCCGCACGAGGTCTCGATAACCCCGCTTGGGATCGAGCAGGATATGGCCGGAGCGCGCCTTGACCGGAGGTACCACCTCCCGATCAACCCGAGCGGGATAATAGGCCCTTCGCCGGTGCGCGCGAAAGGTTCAAAGAGCAGGCTCGCTACCGTCGGCGGCGCTCCCGTAGTCTAGTGGTCAAGGATAGAGGCCTCTCGAGCCTCTGACGCGGGTTCAAAGCCGGCTCGATTCCGTCGGACCGGGGAAACTCCCGCCGGGAGCAGCCCTCCCTACCGGAGAATTCCCCTCTCTGCTGACGGATCCGGCTCTCCCGGGACGCGGAACCCGACCGGGAGTACCACCGGGAACGGGTGGCCAATGACACCCGGGTGCATCCGTTCGGAAGCAAGCCCTGGCAAGGCGAGGGAAAATCAGTCGGCTGGGGAGGCCGGCGACACGCCGCTCCCTGCCGAGCGAGGAGGCGACCCTTCGATGCTTTCCCGGCGGCTCCCAGCTACCACCGCCCCATTTCCGCGCGCACGCTCTCGGGCAGCTGCTGGAAGCACGCGTCGTCGTTCCTCACCTCGGTGAACAACGGAGCGTGCAACAGCTCGCTACTTCTCAAGGTGCGGTCGCGCATCGCCGCGAAGATGTATTCGAAGAAATGACCCCGCTCTCCCAGCGCGAAATAGATAGAGCCGGCCACGTCGGGCTCGTCGAGCCCCGCGGTTGATGCGCGTGATTCAGCCGCCGGGTCATCTCGAGCGCGGTCGCCCGATTCCACCGGAGCGCGGCGAGGTATGCCCGCCTCAACCAGGCCCACTGGCTGGCGGGCGCGACCTGCTGCTCCAGCGTCTGGACCATCGCCTCGGCCCGTTCGAGCTCGCCCTTCGTTATGTAGCGCTCGGATATCCCGAAGCCGGAGTCGGTCGTCCCGAGAGGGACGGGCGGGGTCGGATGGCCCTTCAGGCTAAGTGCATCTTCCGGAGTAGTTCGAGGAATCGGGGATCGGCCCGGAACGTGTCGAATTCCGGACTCCGATAGAGCCGACACGCCTGGAACGCAATGGTGTCACGGCTCTCCACTGCACGGAACAGAATCTGGTAGGCTTCGTCGAACTCTCCCAACAGCACATGCAGAAACGCCGGGACCGTCGGGGATTGGACGCCCAGGTCGTTCGTTCGCTTCAACTCGTCCAGCGACTCCCGGGCTCGCTCTTCCTGGCCTAGGGCGGCATAGCATATCGGTCGGTAGTAGAACGTTCGATCCGCCGGGGGTACCCGGGGAGCGACGCGATCCCACTGCTCGAGGGCCTGGGCAAAGTCCCGTTCGGCAACGTAACACCATCCGCGGGCCGACGCGTAGTGCCAGGAGTCCGGAGCGATCGCCCGAATCCGCTCGGCGACCGCCCACGCCTCCTCCGGCCGTTTCAGCCAGACCAAGAGGGAAAGGATTCTCTGCTTGGTCGAGAGCGAGCGAGGGTCGAGCTCTTCGGCGAGAACGAGTTCCTTGTGCGCTTCCTCTGGGAGTCCTTTGTCCATCAGGATATTCCCCAAGAAGAAGTGGGCTGCGGCATAGCTCGGGTTGAGCGCGATCGCCGTCCGGATCTCTCGCTCGGCTCCGGCGTAGTCATACTCATCCCACAGAATGATCCCCAGCGAACAATGCGCCTCAGCCAAGTCTGGGTCCTCCTCGAGA
>JAKAWP010000030.1 GCA_021816955.1 Thermoplasmata archaeon | reverse complement strand
TCACCACCATCACGTCCTGCGGGTAGGACCCCACCAGCAGCGACCCCGTGGCCGGGTCATACACCACCGCCGTCGGCTCGGCGCCGGTCAGCACCGTCCCGACTACCGTCTTCGTCCCTCCATCGATCACGCTCAGCTCGTTCGAGGACGGCTCCGTCACATACACCGCCCCCGTTCCCTCGTCAAACGCCACCCCCTCGGAAGGCGACGGAACGGCGATCGTCGCTGCCACCGTGTTCGTCGTCCCGTTGATCACGCTCACATTCTGCGCGCCCAAATCCGCCACATACACCGCTTGGGTGGCCGCATCATACGCCATCCCGCTCGGTTCCACTCCCACCGGCACCACACTAACCACGGCCTGCAGCGTCCCGTTCACCACCGCTACTGCACCTCCTGCGCCTACTGTGCCGGGCAGTGGCTGAGGAACCCCGTTAAACACGATGTCTGGCGTAGTAAGCGACACATACACGAATTGGTTGGCCGGATCGAAGACGACCGACTGCGGCTCAAACGCGGGCGGCAGAATCACATTGCCGACAACCCGGTTCGATACCGTGTCGATCACCGTCAGGTTCGACGTGAAACCGCCATGGTTCCACACATAGACATCCCGGTTCGCCCCATCATACGCCAAGCCGAATGGAAAAGTTCCTCCTCCCACCGGAATCGAGGCCACCACCGTGTTCGTCATCCCGTTGATCACGCTCACATTGGAAGAGTATTCGTTCGCGACGTACAGCTCCCCGTTCGCCGGATCATAGCAGATCCCCACAGGCACATTGCCGGCCGGGATCGTCCCGACTACCGTGTTCGTCGTCCCGTTGATCACGCTCACACTGTCGGATCCACTCTCGGTCACGTAGATCAGCTCGTTCGCCGCGTCATAGACCACACCCGTAGGCAAAGAATCCAGGGGGAAGGAGATGGCGTCCACCACCTCGTTCGTCGTCGTGTTGACGACACTCACCAGTGACGGAAAATAATCGGAATCGGCGACATACAGCTCGTGATTCGCCGCATCATAGGCGGCCTGAGACGGATCGAGCCCGTTCCCCGGCTCGAAGTTCCCCGGCACCGTCGTGCCGTTGAACAACACCAACGTCGACGTCACAACCTGGCCGTTCCCGACAACCCCTGCGGACACCGGCAAGGCGCCGACTCCCGATCCGAGCCCGGGCCCGCCTCGACCCCCCGATGCGCCCCCAGCACCGCCCCCGCTGACCAGCAGCGCCGCCATCACCAGCAACGATACGGTCCCCAGCACCCCCCAACGGCTCCGCCGACGGGGAGGGCTCCGCAGGGATCTTCGGCTTCCGACCGGCTCGTCGGCGCCCCCGACCCCGGGCGGCCCGACCTCCCGCCCCCTCCGTTCTGAAGATCGTCCGGGCGCGCCGACCGCTCCGCGACCGGAGTCTCCCCGCCCCGGGATCGTCGCGAACCCGAAAGACGCCGACCAATCAGGCCTCACACCGGTCAACCCCCCCTCACCCGGCTTGCCTCCGAGAACGCCGGCGACGCGCGACCAGCGCTCCGCCTCCGATCCCGGCGCCAGTCCCACCGAGCGCCACCGCGACGAGCCCGGCACTACCGCCTCCGCCGGACGGGGGCGCGACCACCTCCACCGTGAACTGGGCCGTCGCCGTCCGACCGTACGGGTCGGTGACATCGACCGTCACCAAATACGAGCCGGGAGCCGAATACCGATGGGACGTCGTGTTCTGCGTCGTCACGTTGACGGTCCCGTCGCCGAACGACCAGGCATAGGCGTAGCCGGCCGATCCGACCGGCACCCGGATCACGGCCCCGAACTGAACGGACGCGCCGACGTAGGCCACGGAAGGGCCGACCACGACCACGGAGGGAGCCACGGGCTCGAACAGCGCCGTCAACTCCCCGGCCCCCGAGACGTTGAGGACCGCGGCGCGAATCGAAAGATTCCCGGAAGCGTTCCATCCTTCGAACGCGCTGGTGGCGCACGGGACGGCGTCCAGCGGATACTCGCCGCTCTCCAACCGTATGGCTGACGACGCGGAGAGCTTCTCTCCGCCGACGACCACCGCGCCACACCCTCGACCTTCCAGCGAAACCCCCACCGAATAGATGGCCGGCGCGAACGTCACGGTGAGCATGCCGGGCCCGGCCACGGTCAACTCTCCGGTCCCGTTCAGCTGCACCGTGGGAGAGGTCGCGTAGCCCGCGAAGACGTGAAACGCACACGGCTCGGGGGTGATCCGGTAGGAGACCCCGGCCACGAGCGTGGCGAGCCCCCCGCCGGCGTAGGTGGAACCCCCGATCTCGAGACCCCCGCATCCCGCCGGCTCCGTGTGGATCAGCAGGGGCACGATAGGGCCGAACGTCGCTTCAATGGAGCCGGAGCCATTGAGCCAAGCCGTGTTGCCCACAACCGTGATCCCCCCGGTGCTGGACCAGCCGGCAAGCGCGTAGCCACGGCACCCGGACGCGCCCAGCGCTTCGACGGCGCTCGGTTCGAAGTAACCGTACCCCCCATTGGCGTAGGTCGTTCCGTTGAATCGGATGAGGCCGCAGTCGGCCGGATCCGTCTCGAACCCGACGAAAACGTGCGGAGATCCGGGGAGCGACACGACGAGCAGCGCGCCCGATCCGTTGACCTCCACCGTGGTGCCGATCATGGTCAACCCGCCGGAGGCGCTCGCCGCCTCGACGTAATGCCCCGAACAAGAATAGGGGGTGGCCGTGAACGCCGTGTGGTTGGTGACGGGAAAGAGCGAGCCGTCCGGATACCGCTTCCCGTCGACTTCCACGCCCCCGCAGCCGGTCGGCTCCGTCGCCACGCGCACCAGCGTGAGCCGATAGTTATTCTCGGTAATCGTGCCCGGTCCGCTGACCTGCATAGCGGAACCGACCGGACGGATCCCCGACGAGGTGGTGAAGTTCACGAATCCATATCCCGTACACGGGTCGGGCCGGACGGGATACGTACCCGCCACGACTGCGATCGATTCGTTTGTCGTGTAGTTCGCTCCCCCCCAGCCAATCCCGCCGCAGCTCGTCGGCTCGGTGACAAAACGCACTGTGAACGAGGTGGCGTTCGGCACGTAGGCAGCGGCCAAGGAGCCGTTCGAAAAGGCCGTGAGCGTGGGACCATCGATCGACAAGTTCCCCGAAACGGTCCATCCGGCGAACGAGTCGCCGGGACACCCTCCGGAAGCGGCCAACGCGGAAGGAACCCCGAGGGTCAGGGTCGCGGTCGAGCCGTTCCCCCACGCGACTCCGCCAATGCGGACGGGGCCGCATCGGGCCGGGGTGATCTCGACCGTGACGTTGACCGGCGGAGGAACGTACCGGAAGACGGCCGTGAGCACCCCCTCGCCCCTCACTTCGATCGAGGTCGATGGGCTAGCCGGGGCGGCGACCGTTACCTCGGGCGAAGCGGTCCAGGCGCTGAACGTGTGCGCGTAGCAGGAGGAGGCCACTACCGGGTACGATCCGGGCGGGAGGGCAAGGGTCGTTCCGTTTGCGTAGACCCCGCCCGCGAGCGCGACGGTGCCGCAGGAGCTCGGCACGGTGACGACCGTCACGGGGTAACGCGGGAGCGGGCCCCGGTTCACGGTCCGCGGACCCGAGGCGACCGTGGCCCCCGCGGCGTTCGTCGCCTCGACTCGATAGATGAGCGTTCCGTTGGGTCCGGCCGGCACGGCTCCTTCATACGTGCCGCTGGTCGCGGTGCCGTTGGCAAGGTGCATCGGCACCGGCGGTCCGAAGATGCCGTTCAGCGTGTAGTTGAGCTCGACGGCCCGCACGCTGCCCAGGTCACTCACGTTCGCCGAGACATTCACCGGCTCGCCGCTCGGGACAAACCCGAACCGACTCGAGTCGGCCACCCCGCTCACGATGAGAGGCGTAAGGTCCCGCGCGAACGCGTCACCGGTGTATTGAGTGGTCTCTCCGAACGCCGCGCGGGTCCAGGGGTAGGAAGTGCCGAAATCGAGACCGCTCGAGTTGAGCGAGAAGTACGGATAGAAGCCGTTCCCGCCGGAGCTCGTGAAGTCGGTGCAGGTCGCCACGATGGCTTGGCCGGGAGGGCTCGGGTCGCAAACTCCCGAAGCCGACAGGGGCGAGAAGTACCGATAATTACCGCTATACGCGGACCCGTTCCAGAAGAGCGGCGGCCCCCAGAACGGGGGCGGCTGCCGGGCCCACCCCCCGCTATCGTACGACAGACAGCTCCCGGCGTAACTAACAGAAGCGACCGGGCAGGGGTCGATCCCGACCCCGAGCCCGTACGGAAGACCCCACCTCAAAGTGCACACGTCGGGACAGGCGGCGCTGTACGCGGCGTTGAACGTCGAGGTCCCCGTCCTCGCGCTGTTCAACTGAATCACTTCGTCCGGAGTCTCTAGGGAGCTTCCCACGAGGCTCGCGTTGGCGTAAATCGTGAGCCCGGTCAGATTCTGCCCGCCGGCCACCACCGGCACTGCGGGCTGAACGAAGGTGAGATTGAGCCACGAACCGCCGGGCAACCCCGGCAGCAACGGCGGGAGCGGGGACGGAAGAGCGGCCGGCGGGAACACCTCGATCGGGTTGCCCCCGGCCAGGTCATCGATCTCGCAGAAATAGGCATTGTCCCACGAGAGGTTCAGCGAAGTGGACGGACATCCAGCCGCCGCGTAGGCGGAGGCGTTCACGAGAGAAAGCACGGCGATGCTGATCGTCCAGTTGACGGTTCCCGAATTGCCGGATGCGGGCAGGGCGTCGACCTCAAGGTACGATTGGTTCCCGACGGACGCGGCATCGCCCGTCACGACCATCCCGACGTACATCCCCGCCAGCACGCCTCCGGTCAGCGGCTGGAGAGCCGGAAGGTGCCAGGGCAGTGTCCATCGATCGCCGGACCCTGAAACGTTGGAGGAGAAGGTGGCGTGAATCTCGTCAACTGCGACCAGCCCACACGGGCCCTGCGAGTAGAAGTTCGGATCCAGCGGCCAGATTCCCCCGGGAAGAGCCGCGTAGCTAGGATAGCCGGAGCCGCAGGTCAATGATCCGGCTCCTCCCGCCACGTGTTGCACCGACGTCGGCGCAGGCGGGAGCGCTGCGACGGAGCCCGGGCCGATGGAGAAGACAGGCCCGACGAGCACGGAGACCAGGCCCAAGAAGGCCACAAGCACCGCCGCGGAGACCGCGAGCCGACGGGGCGCGCAGCCGATCGCCGAGGTCACGGAAACCCCTCCTCCGGCGTGCTCGTCTCGTCTCCGCCGAGGCGACCTCGCCGTTCCTGATCTCCGGGCCGAAACACCTCGACGCCCGGCATCGACAGCACCGGCCGGTCGGTGGCCCGCGAGGGGTGGGTCCTAGATCGCCCGTAGCGCGTCCAGCCCACCGTGGCTAGGATCCCACCGACCACCGCGAGGGTCACCTCGATCCACGGCGCCCCGATCACACCGGACCACGCCGGCCGAAAGATCCCGAGGGCGAACACGAGAACTCCGGTCACGCCGACCCCCAACCACATCGAGGCCGGGGAGAGCCCGCTCCGAGCCGGCTGCCGCGGGCCGGTCGCCTTGACCTCGGAAGACCGCATCGACCTTCCCTGCCTCCCGCGCCACGCGTCCGCTTACCCTCGAGTTCCGTACGATCGCATGAACTCCTCCGCCCATGCGAGCGTCTCCGCGGTGATCGACGACTTGGTCTTCGCCAAGGCCTCCAGAAGGTCGGATTGCCGGACGCCGATGACAGATGCGGCCGTCTTCTCTCCCCCCGGGGGAGGCGGCCGCACAACCGTGGCCCGGCCGTCCGACCGCTCGCTCTCGAGTTGGCGGCGAAGCGCGATCAGCTTCGCCTCGTCGATCACGCTGCCGATGTCGGCTCCCGACAGCCCGGCGCTCCGCTCCGCCAAGAGGGCGTAATCAATCTCTCCGTCGATAGGCACGCCGCGCAGATGGATCCGGAAGATGTCGGCCCGGGCGGCCCGGTCCGGGGGCGGCACATAGAAGATCTTGTCGAACCGACCGGGACGTAGCAGGGCGGGGTCGAGCGTCTGCGGTCGGTTCGTGGTCGCGATCAAAATCACTTTGTCCTTCGGGCGGAGACCGTCCATCTCGGTCAGGAATTGGCTCACGGCGCGCGACACTTCGGGCGTCCGCATCGACTCCTTGCTGGCGAGGGCATCGATCTCGTCGAAGAACACAATCGACGGCGCGTTCTCCCGGGCCCGGTAGAGAATCTCCCGGACGGCGGCTTCGCTCTCGCCGGCGAGCGCGCTCACGAGCTCGGGCCCGTTGATGATCTGCATCGGCACGTTGAGCTCGTTGGCCGCCGCCCTCATGACGTGCGTCTTGCCGCATCCCGGAGGTCCGAACAAGAGGATCCCGCGGCCGGTTTTGATCCGGTAGCTCTCCATGAGCTCGGGCCGTGTGAGAGGCAGCTCGACGTACTCGCGAAGGGCGAGCTTGACCGCCTCCAGACCGCCGACGTCGTCCCAGCGAACGACGACCTTCCGTTCGGTCCGCTGGGTCTGGTGCATCTTGCGCTCGTAGTCCAGCTTCATCTTCTCGTAGTCGGCGATTACCCGCAGCGAGATCGAGGGCTTCATCCGACTCAGCACCGTCCGGAAATCCTCCATCGAGATGGCCCCCCGCGCGCCCGTCGTCATCTGGCGGCGTAGAGCGAGCGTGGCCGCTTCCCGGACGAGGTTCGCCAAGTCGGCGCCGCTGAATCGCTCGGTGAGCCGGGCAACCTCTTTGAGATCGATGCCCTTGCGCACCGGACGGCCGTGGAGATGAACGTTTAGGATCTCCTCCCGTTCTGTGACATCCGGCGGAGGAACGTAGATGATCTTGTCGAGCCGTCCCGGCCGCATCAGCGCCTGATCGATGAGATCGGGGCGGTTCGTGGAGCCGACCACGATCACCCCGGCGCTCTTCTCGATCCCGTCCAGCTCGCTGAGGAGGATGGACAAGAGCCGGGGGGTTACGTCGTCCGCGCTGTAAAGGTCCCGCCGCTTGGCGATCGCATCGATCTCGTCCAGGAACAGGATCGCGGGCGCCCGCTCCCGAGCCGTGCGCAAGAGCTCCGCAATCTTCCCCTCGCTCTCGCCGTACCACTTGGACATGATGTCCGACGACTTCACGGCGATCATCTCGACCCCGAGCTCGCTCGCGAGCGCCTTCATCAGCATCGTCTTGCCGCAGCCGGGCGGGCCGAACAGCAGGATGCCCTTGGGCGGCTCGAGCTTGAAGCGGCTCGAGATATCTTGTCGCATCAAAGGCATGATCATCGACTCCTTGATGTCGCTCTTCACATCGTGGAGCCCTCCGACCATATCGAACGTGACGTGCTGGAGCGTTTTCATCTCGGCGACTCGGCTGCCAACGGACGAGCCGCCGAGCCGCGCGGTGAAGTACCCTTCGAACGTCTCCCGGAGGATGAGGGAGCCGAGCACCGCCGCCACCACCGCCGGCACCAAGAGGATCACCGCGAAGGCGTTCCAGGAGACGTAGCCGAACGCGTCGAGGCCGGCGAACGAGGCACCCGCCACGAGCGCTCCCGAGGCTCCCGAGTACGTCGCCACCTTACCGGGCGTCTGCAAACTTCGGTCGCGCATCACCCAGGAGATGAGCCACACCGCGAAACACCAAGCGCCGACCTGGGCTAGCGGGATGGGAAGGGCCCCGAGCCCAGCGCCCCCGCCCGCGAACGAGGCCGCGGAAGGGCTCAGCAACGCGGCGTACGCCTGTCCGATCGCGTTGGCAGAGAAGTACGGTAACGTCAGCGGAGGCAGCAACGGCGAAGCGTGCCCCGTGACGAGGCTGACGGTTCCGTTGGCACCGGGGCCCGCCAGGAAGCCGAGGACGGGGAAGTTGCCGAGCGTCACGAAGAGACTCACCAGCAGCCCTCCCGCCACCGCGACTGCGAGGCCGAGGTACAGCGAGAAAATCAGCGTGAAGAACACCGGGCCGACGATGGAAAGGCCGTACGGTGCCAGAAACAATGTGAGGAAGATGCCCGCGCCGAGCTTCCAGTCCATGAGCGAGGCATAGAGCACCACCATTGAGACCAACAGAAAGACCAGACCCAGCGCCGGGGATTGATACGCCACGGCCGGGGTGACCAGGAGCACGAGCAGCAACAACGCGAGCTGCGGGAACCGCCACGCAACGAGCATCACCGCGCCCGCGAGGAGCAGCAGAAACGGCCACGGGTAGAACGGCACGAACGCTCCTCCGAGCACGGCGAGAAAGCCGAGGAACAACACCGGCAGGTGACGGGGATCCTTCGTCTGCCGGACCAGCCAGCGGCCGATGCGAGGGGCCCACAGGAGGCCGAGGGCCACGATGGCGGCCCCGAGGGCGAAGAGGAAGTAGAACAGCACGTCGTACCCGACGGCCGGAGAGCCCTGGAAGTACTGAGGCGAGATCGCGAGTGCGGCGGGGCCCGAGAGACCCTGGCTGATGGCCCGGTACGTCGCGTCGGCCGCCGCGTCGAGCGTCACGTACGTCTGGCTGCCGTAGGGACCGCCGGGGAGCTGAACGCGCACGACAGTGAACGTCATGACCACGGAGGTGCCGGCCCCCATCCACGCGACCGATCCTTGCACGGTTCCGAACAACGCGTTGGCCAACTGGGTAAGGCCCGCGGCGGCCGAGCCCGCACGCTGCACGGATTCGAACGTCAGGACCGTGACCCCGCTCGAGGCATTGAAGGCGGCCGATTGGACCGTGTCCTGAAGCACAATGGTTTGCCCGGGCTGGAGCGATGCGTTGGTCAGGGAGACGTAGGTCGTTCCCTGATCGGTGGTCAGCGTCGCCCCCGAGTTCACCAGGAACTGAGCGGCCGACTCCGAGTGGGCGATATACGGATAGAACGTCATCGCCAGTCCGCCACCGACCGCCATCAACACCGCACCGAGCGCCACCAGCGCGACCAAGACCCGCCGCCCTCCCGGGCGGCGTTTCGGCGCTCGCGCGGAGCCCGGGGACTGAGCGCCATTTTCCCGACCTCGCTCGGCGATCAGTTGTGTTCCGTTCGATGCGGGCGTTGCGGCACTCGGTTCCTTCTGCATCTCCTCTCTCCTCAACGGCTTCAAAGCGTGATCCGGCGGCGCTCCTCCTCGTCCTGCTGTCGTTGGATCCTGTACCATCGTCCGAGGGGAACGAGCAGGGCGGTCGCCGCCGCAAGGCCCACGAGCGGGACCAGGCCGACGGGCGAGATCGGCGCGGACCCCGTTCCGGCGACCGGACCACTCGCGAAGAGGAAGATGATCGTTGGCGGAACGCCGCTGGTCAGTTGGACCGAGGCCTGTTGCGTCACTCCGAAAGCCGTCGCGGTGACGGTGTACGTGCCGAGAGGCAGGCCCAGATAGCTCTGCCCATTGGGGGCTTCCAGCGCCCCGAACCCGAACGGGAAGGAGTGGCCGGTCGAGAACCACGTACTGTTGGCGATCGTGAACGTGAACGACGGCAGGAGGGTCTCATTGGTCACATCCACGGCCTCCACAAAGAGAAAATTCGTGCTCGGGGCCGGAAGGGGAGAAACAGGCCCGGCCTCGGTGTACGTTGATTGATTGGAGTTCTCGGTGACACCGTAGATGTCTTCGGCCAAGACCGCGAACGTGAGGCGAGCGTGATCCGGGAGTCCCGGGATGTCAAGATAGGTGGAGTTGGTCATCGACCCGGTCATCAGGACCTGGCCCGTGCTCGTGGCCCCGGCATCCGAGTAGGTGAACCGCACCACCGAAGCGGCAATGGTGACGTTCGGCAACGGCTCCACGAGAGAGACGTTGACCGGGGTGGCCGTCGGCAGCGTCGTGCCCGAGCCGGGGATCGTGGGGTTGGTGGAAAGGCGGGCGTTCGCGGCCAGTCCTTCGTTGGGGTACCACCAGCCGCCGAGACGGCTCCACGTGAAGCTGTAGGTCGGGCTCACGATCGTGTCGATATTGTTCCCGTTCCACGGCAACCAAGCCGTCACGTTGAAGGAGACGTTCGTGGACGGGTACGGTCCCAGCGGTTTGGAGAGCGATTGTACCGTATGGTTCGCCGGGCCGAACGGAACGGAGAAGACCCCGCTCACGTTTCCGCTGAGGACCACCGTGAGCCGTGCCTCAGGGATCGGAAGACCGAGGCTCCCGTTGGCCGACAAGCTCTCCAGGGTGATGGAGAGGGACTGCACGGGGTTCGGGTCGTAGACCGGGGATCCCAAGACCGGAGGATTCGTCACGATCCGAAGGTCATCCGAGACATTGGTGGACCACCACGGCCCCGACACGGAGAACTGCCAGGTCGCTGAGTCGTTGGTCCCGGCGGGGAGCTGTTCCTGGTAGACTCCACCGGCGGACTCGATGGTGGTGGGCGTCGCGTTCTGGGTATCCAAGGTCACGTTGAAGTAGACCGACGATCCCGGCGGAAAGAAGCGGTACAGATTGAAGAAGAACGACGCGGTTTGGGGTGCGGTGGGGGAGACGTACAGCGGCATTTGCACGGGGGAGGTGGGTGCGAACCCGGCTAGGGGCGGGGCGGCATTGGTCGGGGACGGCCAAGCCGTCCCCCACACCGTGACATACCCGTAGAAGATCGGAACCGAGGTGGTGAAGTTCATCCAGAAGCCGTTGAGGTACATCGGAAGCTCGTTCGTGCACGGAACGGTCTGGAAGTTCGGGCCGGACAGCGCGGGGTGATGGGGGACCGTGAATTGGACTTCCACATCCTGAAAGAAGCTTGTCGAGTTCCAGTTCGGGGTCCCTTGGGGCGTCGGGCATACGGGAGCGGGCGAGCCGGATGCCGGTCGCGACGGGGAGAGGATGGCGCCTCGCCCCATCGCGAAGTGGGAAGGGGGCCCCGCCGAAGGGCCCACAGCCGCAAACCCCCAGCCGAACAGCACCAACAGCGCGATGAGCACCGCGAAGCCGCGATTCATAGTGTGATCCTCCGGATTTCTTCGGCCTTGCGCCGCTGGACTCCCCGCCACCACCGGACGAGGGGAACGAGACAGACGGTGGCGGCGGCGAGGCCGATCCAATTGCCGATTCCTACCGCAGGCAGCACCGGGGGGGCCCCCGCCAGGGCCGGCGCGGTCGCGTTGAGCCAGACCAAGAAGAGGGCGCCGTCTTGGACGACTACCCAGTTCGATCCGACAGCGGCTACGCCGTGGGTCCGCGGGTCATGGGTGACATAGACGGAAAAAGCGACCACCGGTGCGGAGGCGGCGCCGGGCGGTAGGAACCACGGGTCCGTCACCTCGATGGAATAGGCAAGGTCGGCCGGAACCACCGCAGGATACTCCGGACCTGCCGAGGCGATGGTGGGGTACGCAAGGCCGGCGATTGTGGACCCGCTGTCGGCGAACGATTTTTCTGCGAGGGTGATCGAGACGGCAGCGCCGGTCACCCAATGCCCGGTGCCCGCATCGTAGACAGCGAGGTAGAAGAACGTCATGTTCGCGGGGACCGTCGGGACTAGGGACGAGAACGACGGGACGGCGTACACCCGTACGGGTGATTGCTCCACCTGCAGAGAAAAGTCCCACGCCTCGACGTAGAAGCTTACCTGCGCCCCCACGGGTTCCGGAGGCAGCGATCCCGCGAATGTGACGGAGTCGATACGAGCGAGGGAGACGGACGACGTCGTGTTTTCGCCGAGCAGCGGTACCGTGACCGTATAGACGACCCGAGCACCAGCGATGGCGGTCGTGGGATCCCGGCTCTGTAGGGTGATCGCGACGGGGGTCCCGGGGGCGACCGCCGCCGGCGCCCCGAAATCCGAGTTGGTTGCGGGCGACGTCATGAGCGCGAGGTCGTCGGCAAAGAGACCGGTTCGGAACGACCCATTCCCCAAGACGGTGTAGTTTTCAAGAGGGGAAACGATCCAGTCGCCGGCGGTATCTGCCGCGTGTACCTGGAAGATCACCTTGGCGCCGGCGATCTGGGCAAACGCAGCCGGGAGCGCGAGGCGCGCCGATGCGTACCCGGTCGTCCCGTTCGAGGGGGGCTCGCTGACCGTCACGGAGTTCACCACGCGACCACTCGGAGCCGTCTCTTGGGCGTCTAGGTACGCCTGCCCTAGCGTCGCCCCCACGGATCGGTCGGCAGCGGTGAGGTTCAGGAGCACGACCACAGAATCGTTCCATGTTGGCAACGAAGGCGCAGTCGACAAGGCAAGATCGTCTTCAAACGACGAGGCCCCTGCGAATTGAGCAGCTCCGGGGTACGGGGAGTACGGCCACGCGCCCGCGTAGGTGTACGTGAACGTCGGTCCGTACCGATGCTCGTAGGCTCCCGAGACGTTGTAGGTGATCACGACCTGCCAAGCGATCGACATCCCCGGGAAGAAGTTCGGTTGCCCGGTCGCGCTCAGCGCGGAGATGTTGAGCAGATACCACCACGGGAACGTCCGATTCTCGGGTTCATAGATCGGGCCGCTCCACCACGTAGCCGTCGACGCGTGCCAGACGGTCCCGTCTTCCTTAGAGTAGTAGGGGTCGCCGTTCCACAAAACACCCGTCACGTTGAGCGCAACGGGCGCGTCCGGCCCATTCAGGGGAGCGTTCGTCCAATTCAAGGGCTGTGACGACTTCACGTAGAGCGGGATGCTCGTCGTGCTGTTCGGCTCCACGGACGCCGCGTACCCGGACGCCGGGACGATCGCCGGCGTGTTCGAGTTCGCGACCGACACGCAGACGCCCGTCGTGACCGGGGCACAGGGAGGGTTGAACGCGGCCGAGGAAGGAGGCTCTGAGCCCGATGCGGTGACCCGGGCAGCGTTGACCGGGATCGGGGCGGCGCCGGGAAGCAGGAGAAGGAGCGCCACGACGAGCACGATCCCCGCCGAGGCGAGGCTCTCCACGGCGCAGGACCCGCCCCGGGTTCCACTCTCGGTTCTCTCCCAAGCCCTTTCCATCTTCGGCTCTCACTCCCACCCGCCAAGCACGGAGTCGGGGACGGCCGGCGAGGGGGTGGCCGGCGGCACAGGGTTCGCTCCTGACATCGCACCTACACGAACCCCGATCGGCCGATGCTTAAGGCCGATCCGAGTAAAGCCGGCGGCGAGGAACCCCGCGGCGACTCCCTGCAAAGAGACGTTCGACACGACGACGGATTGCGTGACCACGACCTGCTGAGGGAGCGTAATGGGCAGAGAAGGTGGCGGCGGAGGCGGGGGAGGGGGCGGGGGAGGCGGGGGCGGCGGCGGGGGCGAAAACAGGCCCGAGATCGGAACCACGGTGACTTCGGCGACCGGAAACGATTGCGTCACGGTCGTCCCGTTCGACGTCGGCAGGTAGGTCGACCAACTGTACAACTGCCCTGCCACCGGTCCGCTGCCGGCCGCACGGCACTCGGTCGTGACGCACGCATCCACCGGGACGAGGGAATACGGCGGTCCGGTGGCGACCACGTTGAACGAAGCCTGCCAACTATCCCCGATATACATGACATTCTGCGAAGCGTTCGTCGACCAATTCCAGCCAAGGTAGCTGATTCCACCGTCGTGGAAAAGCTGGGGAGTCTTTTGGCAGGTCGGGAACGGGACCCCTTGGGAGAGGCATTGCGCTGTCGCCTCCAGGTTGGGGGCGAGCGCGATGTTGCCGAACGGCACGAACGTGAAGACCGGATGGCCCGTCCCGCGCGCGACCTGGGTGAGCCGTATCGGCCCGAAGCCGATGCCGCGGAGGGCCGCCAGCAGGGTCGGATTCTGGGTGTTGGGATCGTTGACCGGCCCGTGCGGCACGTACTCCAAGGTGCCGGTCTGCCCGTTCGGACAGGTGAACCACGAGGGACCGTCCCACGTCCCGCCCGTCGCCGCCGCCAAGGCGCACCCCGCGAGCAGGATATGATCGACGTCTTCCACCACGATCGGGCCGTTCGGCCCCCCGCCCGGATACCCCGGCCGCCACGAGGGGCACGCCGGATCGGTGACGCAATCCCAATAATCGATCACGTCGATGGTGCATTCCCCACCGACCGAATCCGTGCAGGCCGGGGCCGTTCGGGCGAGCGCGGCGATGGAATCGTTGGGGATGCCATCCTGACTGTGGACCCATCCCTCGCATGCGGGCTGCACGCCGTTCGCGAAGGAGTATGACGGTTCGCATGTGGCCGAGTAGCAGGCCGACCCGGTCGGCAGGGAGCTGTAACCGAAGTAGATGTAGGCCTGGGACATTGAAGCACAATAATTCTCGACGTACGCCGGCGCGAGGGGCGCCGTGCTGCCCATCAGGACGATGACATGGTGCGTACCGCGGGACCACGACAGCCCGCTGCCGATGATGGTCCCGTACAACGCGGTGATCGAGGACGAGGTGAGCATGTTGTCGGCCATGTCGTTGTCTTCGTAGTACCACTGGCCACCGAGGACCTGCGCTTGGAACGTCGCGCGGACCTCCGCACCGAACTCCGATGCCGGAACAAAATGCTGAATGTCAACATGGTATTCAGCCCCATCCGGATCGTTCCAGATGTCGGCGTACGTGGCGAAATAGTCGACCAGAGCGAACGAGACGTTCGTGTGCGGATTCGCGGCGGCGATGCTGTTCGCGATCGTCTGCGCATTGGCGATGAAGAACGGCACTCCGTTTGATTCCAAACAGGCTGGTCCGTTCGGATTGGCGGCCCAACAAGGGTCCGTGCCTGGTTCTCCGGCTTCTTGTCCGGTGCCATCATACGGGGTTGTCTCAAGCACGAAGGCCACCTGCACGGAAGGGTACGCAAGGCCCGCCGCGAGGCCCGCGTAAGCCGATAGGGTGACCCGGGCAGTCGCCGCCCCCGCGGGACAGGCAGCCGTATCCCCAGCGCAGATAACGGTGGGAGTCGCCGAGATGCCGAGTTGGAGCCCTGGCTCGGATGTGCCCGCAGCTCCCGCGACGGCCGGCGGCGATGGAGCCGGCGGGGACTCGTTGGATGACGGCCGGGCCAGCGGCGCCGGCAACCCGGCCGCCCCCAGCCACGGCCCGGTTTGCGCCAGTTGCGCCAGTGCGGCGATGACGACGATCAACGCGAACGCACCCGACACGATGGCCCACCGCACGACCCCGCGGCGCCGAGGGGCGATCATGGAGCGGCTCCTCCGTCGTTCTTCTTCGCCCGACGACGCACGCGACGTCTCCCGATCAACCCCCCTATGAGGACGGTTGCCCCTCCGCCGATTCCGAGGAGGATCCACGGAGGGATCGAGCCGCCCTCGGTCGGGGGAGTC
>JAKAWP010000003.1 GCA_021816955.1 Thermoplasmata archaeon | reverse complement strand
CGCACCGCCGCCGAGAAGATCTCGCGCATCCGGGCGAGCGGCTCGACCGCGACGACGGTCGCTCGACTCGCCGCTCGGAGCGCCCGGGTGAATTTGCCGGTCCCGGCCCCGAGCTCGACGACGATCGAGTACCGCCCGAGACGGAGCGATCGGGCGAGCGTCGCCACGGCCGCCGCCGGATAGTCCGGCCGCCCGCGTTCGTACCGATGGGCGACCCGTTCGAACCCACGGATCGCGGGGTGCGCGCGCACGGCGTCGGCCGACACCTCGGCTTCGAGCGGTCGGTGCGGTTGAGCGTTTCGGGGCGAGGCTCTTCGAAGGGACCGAAGGTGAACGATTATCCGCGAAACTCGTTGCCGGGGCCGTGTCGGGGCGGAGAGATGGCGCGGCGCCTCCCGCTGCCGCCAACGACCCCAAGGTCCGCCGGCCGCCCGCGCTCTTTCGGCTACCGATCTTTCGGCTGCTCTGGACGGGTTCGCTGACGTCGTCGATCGGTTCGTCCGCGGGCGCGATCGTCCTGCTCTGGCTCGTCTTCGTCGAGACCGGCTCGGCGCTCGACGTCGCGTATCTCGGTCTCGCCGGCTTGGTGCCCCGGATCGCCTTCGGCCTTCTGTCGGGAGCGTTCGCCGACCGTTTCCCTCGATTGCGGTTGATGATCGTCGGCGATCTGTTGCGCGCGGGGACGCTCGGGGCGCTCGGCGCGAGCCTCCTCGGGATCGGGTTTTCCCTCCCGTTCCTTCTCGCTGCGGCGGTCCTCCTCGGCGTCGGCCAGACGCTCTTCCGCCCGGCGTTCAACGCCTACGTGCCGACGGTCGTGCCGCCGTCGCAGCTCGGCCAAGCGAACGGATTTCTGACGAGCGCGCAGGAGGTGACCGGCATCCTCGGGGGGCCGCTCGGCACCGGCCTCCTCGTCACTCTCGGCGCCGCCGCCGCGCTCTTCTTCAACGGGGCGACCTACCTCGCCTCCGCGGCGTTGATTGTCGCCATCGGGCTGCTCACCCAGCCCGGCGGTGCCCGCCCGTCGGTGGCCGGCCGATCGCCGGCCGCGCGTGACACAGGCCCCGCCCCGACGATGGTCGAGCAGATCCGCGAAGGGTTCGCCTACCTGCGCGGCGAGCCGACCCTCCTGGAGCTCACGCTCGCCTCCTTGGCGGGCAACTTCTTCCTGAGCTTGTTCAGCGGGTTCCTCGTGATCTACGTCGGCGCCGTGCTCGGCGCAGGGGCGGTCGTCTTCGGCGCGCTCGCCGCCGTCGCGGGGGCCGGATTCGCCGCCGGCTCCCTCCTGGTCGGTCGGCTCCATCCGGAGCAACGGTTCGGCCGATGGTTCGCGGCCGGCTGGTGCGTGAGCGGTGTCGCGATCCTCGGACTCGTCGTGGTGCGCAGCCCGTTCGTGGCCGGGCCGCTGTTGTTCGCGCTCGGCGTCGGCGGCGGGTTCGGCAACACGACGTTCTTCACGGGTGTCCAGCGGTACGTCCCGAACCGCCTGCTCGGCCGGTACCTGAGCCTCGACGAGGTCGGGAGCCTCGCCGCGGCGCCGGCCGGCCTCGTCGCGGGCGGCTTGATCGTGGCGAGTGCGGGTCTGCTGACGGACTTCCTCGTCGCGGGGGCGGGCGCCGTCGCATCGATGGTCGTGCTGCTCGCCAATCCGCAGGTCCACCGCCTGACGGTGACGGACGGAGCGGCCGCGACCGGCGGATCGCCGGATCCGCCGACCCCGCCAACGCTTTAGCCGTGCGACCTAGCGCCGGACGATGGCCGAAGGGACGCTGGAGCGGACGCTCGTTCTGATCAAGCCGGACGGCGTGAAGCGAGGGCTCGTCGGCGTCCTGATCGACCGCCTCGAGCGAAAAGGCTTGAAGCTCGTCGCCGCGCGGCTCCTCGCCGTATCGCCCGAGCTCGCCCGCCGGCACTACGCCGAGCACGAAGGCAAGCCGTTCTACCCCGGGCTCGTCCAGCACATCACGTCGGGGCCGGTCTTCGCGCTCGCCGTCGAAGGACGCAGCGCGATCTCGGTCACCCGGGCGCTCGTCGGCGCGACGAACCCCCAGCAAGCCGCGCCCGGCACGATCCGCGGCGACCTCGCGCTCGCGATCACCCCGAACCTGGTCCACGCCTCCGACTCGTCGGCCTCGGCCGCCCGGGAGCTGGCCCTGTACTTCCGCCCCGACGACTACCTCGCGTACAGCCGCGTCGGGGAGGAGTTCTTCTAGGCCGATGCCGGGCGCCCTCGAGCGGGCCGTCCGCGCGATCGCGGACGGAGCGCTCGTCGCCTATCCGACCGAGACGCTCATCGGGCTCGCCGCCCGCGCGGACGACCCCAGCGCGGTCCGTCGCCTCGTATCGCTCAAGGGACGCGCCCCGACCCAGCCGGTCTCGGTCGCGGTGTCGAGCGGGGAGGAGCTCGAGCACTGGGCGCTCCTCTCGCCGATGGCCCGGCGGTTCATCCGCCGTCGTCTGCCCGGCCCGTACACGGTCCTCCTCCGTCCGTCCCCGGCCGCCCGCGCGGCGTGGGGCCCGCCGATCGTCGCGCGCGGACAGGCCCTCGGAGTGCGCGTGCCCGACCACCCCGTGGCGCGGGCACTCGCCGAGCGCGCCGGCCCGATCACCGCCACCTCGGCGAATCCCCACGGCTACCCCCCGGCGCGCCGTCTCTCCGAAGCCCGGCGCTACTTCGGCCGACGCGTCGCGGTCTACCTAATCGGCGGCGGGCCGGCGCCGAGCGGTCGACCGTCGACGCTCGTCGACCTGCGGGGCGCCCGACCGGTCGAGCGACCGCGGAGCCGCTAGGGACCATGGCCGTGGACGCGGACGCGCTGGACCGATGGCGCCGCGCCGGCCGCATCAGCGCGCGGGCCCGGGACCTCGGCGCGGCCCGCGTCGTCGCGGGGGCTTCGCGCCGCTCGGTGGCGGAGGCGATCGAGGCGTTCATCCGGTCCGAAGGGGCCGAGCCCGCCTTCCCCGCGAACCTCTCGCGGAACGACGAAGCGGCCCACTATACTCCCGACCCGGACGACCGCGTCACGTTCGAGAACGGCGACGTCGTCAAGGTCGACGTCGGCGCCCACCTCGACGGCTACGTCGCCGACACCGCGACGACCGTCGAAGTCGGCGGGACCGGGCGCGCGACGCACCTGATCCGGGCGGTCCGGGACGCCCTGGCCGCCGGGATCGCCCGGGTCCGGTCGGGCGTTCGCGTCGACGAGGTGAGCGCCGCGATCGAATCGGCGATCGTCGCGCAGGGCGTCAAGCCCGTCGAGAATCTGACTGGCCACTCGATCGAGCGCTACCGGCTGCACGCGGGCAAGTCGATCCCGAACGTCCGGGGCGGGCCGGCCGCCGTGCTCGAACGGGGCGAAGTGATCGCCATCGAGCCGTTCGCCACGAACGGCGCGGGGGCCGTCGAGAACGGCCCGTTCGGGAACATCGTCCGCTTTCGCGCCGACCCCGGTCCCGCGGCACCCGAGCTCGCCCCGCTGTTCGCCCGGTTCCGAACGCTTCCGTTCACGGCGCGCTGGGTCGCCGACCCGTCCGAGCGCGAGCTCGTCCGCCGTCGCCGCCGGTTCTTCCAGACGTACCCCGTCTTCATCGAGGCCGGCCGGGGTACGGTCGCCCAAGCCGAGCACACGGTGCTCGTCACCGACACCGGTGCCGAGCTTTTGACGACGCCGTAGCCGCGCGGTCCGTGAGCCGGGGCCGCGCTTTTCCCGTCAATGCTTTGACGGGGTGGCTCTCCCCCGCCCCGTGTCGAGCCGATCGTTCGGTCCCCCGATCATCGTCACCGACCGCCTCGAGAAGGTCTACCCCGGCGGGACGAAGGCCGTCGCCGGGGTCTCGGTCGAGGTGCGGGCCGGGGAGATCTTCGGCTTCCTCGGGCCGAACGGCGCGGGGAAGAGCACAACCGTCGGCATCCTGACGACGCTCCTGCGCCCGAGCGGGGGCCGCGCGACCGTCGACGGGCTCGACGTCGTCGACCACGCCGCCGAGGTCCGGCGGCGGATCGGGCTCGTCTTTCAGGAGTCGACGAGCGACGATCAGCTCACCGGCCGCGAAAACCTCGAGCTCACCGCGGCGCTCTACGACGTTCCGCCGGCCGACGCCGGCCCGCGGATCGACCGCCTGCTCGAGGCGATGAGCCTCTCGGCGGTCCAGCACCGGCTCGTGAAGACGTACTCGGGCGGGATGCGTCGGCGCCTCGAGCTCGCCGCCGGGGTCCTCCACACCCCGAAGGTGCTCTTCTTGGACGAGCCGACCCTCGGGCTCGACCCGCAGGGACGGGCCGGGATCGGCGAGGTGGTCCGGCGGATGCGGGACGAGTTCGGGGTGACGGTCTTCCTGACGACGCACTACCTCGACGAGGCCGACCAGCTGTGCGACCGGATCGCGATCATCGACCACGGGGAGATCAAGGCGCTCGGCACCCCGAGCGAGCTCAAGGAGAAGGTCGGCGGCGACGTCCTCACGATCGTCCCGCAACGCCCCGACGTCGACCTCGTCCCGATCGTGAGCGCGCTCCCCGGGGTCGTCGGCGTCCAGCGCGTCGAGTCGGGCTACCGGGTGAAGACGCTGCGCGGCGAAGCGCTCACGCCCCGGGTCGTGCAGGCGTGCCACGACGCGGGCGCCCCGGTCGCGAGCGTCGCGCTGAAGCGGCCGTCGCTCGACGAGGTCTTCCTCGAGTTCACGGGACGGGCGTACCGGGAGGACGAAGGCCCGGGCGCCACCGAGATGGCGCTGCGGATGAACCAGTTCCGGGGGCGCCGGCGATGACGCTTCGGGCGTACCGGGCGCTCACCGTCCGCGAGCTCAAGCGCTGGATCCGCACCCCGACCGCGATCGCGGCGTCGATCATGACGCCGTTCTTCTACCTCCTGTTGTTCGGCCAGGCGTTCAACCTCGGCAAGCTGATCCCGAGCGGCCCGACCCCCGAGACGCTGATCGCGTTCCAAGGAGCGCCGGATTACTACTCGTACTTCAGCGCCGGGATGGTGATCTTCGTCGTCGTCTTCTCGACGCTGTTCATCGGCGCGAACGTGATCTTCGACAAGCGCCTCGGCTACGTGAAGAAGCTCACCGTCGCCCCCGTCTCGCGCGTCGTGATCCTCGGCGCGAGCGTCTCCGCGGGCGTCCTCCGCTGCCTGTTGTTCGGCGGGCTGGTCATCGCCCTCGCGCTCGGCTTCGCGCACCTGCCCGGACTCGCCGGCCTCACGGTGACGGCGGCCATCGGCCCGCTCGGCGTGGCCGAGATCGCCGTCGCGATGGCGCTCCTCGCGACCGCCTTCACATCGCTGTTCGTCGCCCTCGGCTACGTCCTCGAGCAGGTCGAGGCGTACTTCGCCCTCGTGAACCTCGTCAACCTCCCGCTCCTGTTCAGCTCGACCGCGATCGCCCCGTCGACGCTGATGCCCGACTGGCTGAAGACGATCGCGTCGGGGAACCCGATCACCCTCGCGGTGAACGTGCTGCGCGAGAACCTCTTCCCGTGGTCGGGCTACTATCCGTATCCGCCCGAGCTGTACCTCGGGGTCCTCGCCGCGTTCGCGATCGCCATGGTCGGGCTCTGCACCGCGGTGACGGTCCGCGCCCTCAACCCGCGCTAAGGACGTCGACCTACGCCCGGGGCGAGGCGAACTCGTCCCGCACGATCGCCGCGCCCCGGGCCATGCTCGCGAGCTTCTCGGCGGCCACGTCGAGCGACCGGGTGCGCAGCCCGCAGTCGGGGTTCACCCACAGGCGGCGCGGGTCGCCGAGGATCTTCGCCGCGCGCCGGATCCGGTCGGCGACGAGCGCCGGCGGCTCGATCTCGTTGCGGTGGACGTCGAGCACGCCGAGGCCGACGTCGCGCCGGTCGCCGTACTCGTTCAACAGGGCGAGGATCGCGTAGCCGTCGCGTCCCGCTCCGTCGCGGTTCGCGAACTCCCACGCCCACTGCCGGCACCGCTTCGCCTCGAGCAGCGCCGGGAACAGCGCGCGGTAGTCGGAAAAGCAGATGTGCATCGTGAACTCGGCGTCGAGCCCGTCCGTGGCGGCGTTGAACCCTTCGACGACGAGTTCGGCTTCGTCCGGGTGGGTGCCGGCGGCCGGCTCGTCGATCTGGACGACGCGGGCGCCCGCGCGGATCAGCGCCTCGATCGTCGGCCGGATCGCCCGCCGCGCGAGCTCGACGACGAACTCCCGCTGGGCGGCCCGGCGGACCGCCCGGCCCTTCCAGCCCGGGTGGCGAGCCAGGTAGTACTCGTTGTACGACCAATCGGCGAGGGTGTACGGGCCGGTGATCGGCACCTTCGGTTCGCGCCGAGCGTGCCGGGCGACGAACGCGAACTCGTCGAGATCGTACGGCCGGTCGAGCCCGACCGCGTCGGTGACGGCCGCCTTGAGGTAGTACTTGTTGTCGAACGAGCGGACGTGCCCTTGGAACTGGAACCCTCGCATCTGGCGGATCGGGTGCTCGTACATCTCGACCCGTCGGGCCTCGCCGTCGTAGACCCGGTCGAGGCCGGCCGCCTCGAAGAATCGGAGCGCGAAGAGGGCCCCGAGATCGCGGACCGCCGCGGCCCCGGCCTCCCGGGACCGTCCGTCCCGCAGGGCGCGGATCGTCGCCGCCGCGGCCGGCTCGCGATCGAGCCCGAGGCGGTCGTTCCACCGGTCGAGCTCGGCGCGCGCGCGGTCGTCGAGCGGCTCGCCGCGCTGGCCGAGGAGCTGCCAGCGCGGCTTCATCAGGCTCCCGATCTCCTGGAGCGGGAAGAGCCATCGCTCGGTCATCGCGGACGTCCCCCTCCCTGCAGCAGCTGCCGGGCCGCCGGGAGCGCGTGGAGCTTGCGGGTCGCCGGCTCCCATGGCAACAGGTCGAGCGACGCCCCGGGGCCGAGGTAGACCGCCGGGGGATGCAACCGGTCGGCGACCGCCCGCACGATCCGGACGATGTCGCCCGCCTCTTCGACCAGCGTCGTCCGCGGGTCGAGGACCCCGAGGCCGAGCGCGCGGCGCTCGAGGGCGGTCGGCAGCCGCTCGGGGTCGGTCTCGGTGAGGTCGAGGCCGACGACCGAGGCGGCCAACCGACCGAGCAGCTCGGCGCAGCCGACGCCGTCCCCGTGGGCCGTCCAGACGATCGTCGTCCCCCCGTCCCTTGCCGCCTCGATCGAGCGGTACGCCTCCTGAACGCTCTCGGCGATCGACCGCTGAGGCGGGCGCACGGCGAGGAGCGGCTCCTGGAACTCGAAGACGGCGATGCCCGCGCCGCGCAGCTCCCGCACCTCCTCCGCGAGCAGCCGGCCGAACCGGTGGAGGAGGGCTTCGTCGGTCTCCCCGGAGCGGTTGTCGATCAGCCCGGTGAGGGTGTACGGGCCGGGGAGAATCGCCTTCGCCGGTGCGGGCGCCCGCTGGAGCGGCGGCGGCAGGGCCCGCAACAGCGCGCCCGGGACGCGCTCGGGCGGGGCGTGCAAGATCGGCTGGCGGAAGAACGTGTTCGTCTCGAACCACCGGGTCACCGGCCCGACGGTGAAGCCGCCCCAGCTCTCGGCGATCGGGCGGAAGAGGTCCGCCCAGCGCAGATACCCGGCCGTGATCTGGTCGAAGCCGAGGCGGCGCTCGAGGTCCACGACCTCGCCCTCGGTGCGGACGAACAGCTCCTCGAGCGCATCGGCCGTCGTCCGGCCGCGGTCATAGTCGCGCGTCGCCGCCACGAGCGCCTCGGACCGCGGAAACGGGCTCGTGAGCCCGAGTTGCACGTTCATCGTGGCCACGAACGCGACCCGGGAGCGGGTTTAACAGTGACGGAAAACGCCTTCGCTGCGGCGGGAGAAAACCGGTTGCGGGCCGGACAATCGACGCCCCCGGCTTTCCGCGCCGTGCGCGCCGCGGGTCGTCTTAGCCGCCGGCCGCTCGTTCGGCAGTTGACGTATCGTTTATCGACTCCGGCAAAGCGTTAATTACCACGGGCTCGGTCGAGCGAGGGACGATGGTGCAAGCGATGCCTCCCTCGGCGCCGGCGACCGGCGACGGGGCCGGCCGGCTGCGGTCGCGCAAGCGGCCGCAGGCGCCGGATGCGGAAGACCAAACGGAAGCGCTCGGGGAGCGCGCCGTCCGGCTCGCCCGCTACTTCCAAGGGAAGGTCGAGACCGTGCCGATGGTGCCGGTCCGCTCCCTCGACGATTTCTCCCTGTGGTACACCCCGGGCGTCGCGCAGGTCTCCCGGGCGATCGAGGCGGATGCCGACCGGTCGTTCGAGCTCACCGGCCGCTGGAACACGATCGCGATCGTGACCGACGGGAGCCGGGTGCTCGGCCTCGGGAACGTCGGCCCGGAGGCGGCCCTGCCGGTCATGGAGGGCAAGGCGCTCCTGTTCCGGTGGCTCGGCGGGGTGAACGCCTACCCGATCCCCGTCCGCGTCACGTCGACCGCCGAACTGATCGAAACGGTCGAGCGGATCGCCCCCGCGTTCGGCGCGATCAACCTCGAGGACATCGCCTCCCCGAAGTGCTTTGAAGTGCTCGAGTCGCTCCAACGCTCGCTGCCGATCCCCGTCTGGCACGACGACCAGCTCGGGACCGCGGCCGCGACCGTCGCGGGGTTGCTCAACGCGCTCGAGCTCACCGGCCGCTCGGTCCGCCAGATCCGCACCGTGCTCCTCGGCGCCGGCGCGGCGAACCTCGCGACCGCGCGGCTGTTGCTCGCGCTCGGCCACGACCCGAAGCAGCTCACGCTGGTCGACCAGAAGGGGATCTTGACGGCGGAGCGGTCCGACGTCGACGAACTGATGCTCCACAACCCCTGGAAGTACCGCGCCGCCCTCGAGACGGACGGCGGCGGGCGCCGCGGCGGCCTCGCGGAGGCGCTCGTCGGGGCGGATGTCCTGCTCGCGGCGTCGACCCCGAACCCCGACACCGTCCGCCCGGAGGGGATCCGCTCGATGGCCCCGCACCCGATCGTCTTCGCCCTCGCCAACCCGGTGCCCGAGATCTGGCCCGAGACGGCGCGCGCGGCGGGGGCGGCGATCGTCGCGACCGGGCGCAGCGACTTTCCGAACCAGGTGAACAACTCGCTCGTCTTTCCGGCGGTCTTCCGCGGCGTCTTGGACGCCCGGGCGCGCTCGATCACCGATGCGATCGTCCTCGCCGCGGCCCGGGAGCTCGCCGCCCGGGCGCACGACCGGGGGTTGCGCGCCGACCATCTATTGCCGACGATGGAGGAACTCGACGTCTTTCCCCACGTCGCGGCCGCGGTCGGCGTCGCCGCCGTGAAGGAAGGGCTGGCGCGCACCCGGCACAGCCGGGAGGAGTTCTACGAGCGGGCCCGCGCCCGGATGCAACGGGCCGCGGCCCTCACCCAGGCGCTCGCGCGGGCCGGCCTCACGCCCGCGATGCCCGACGCGCGGGCGGGTCGGCGGGGGCGGGGTCGATGAGCGCGGAACCGGCCCCCGCGGCGGCGGGTGGTGGGGAGTCGCCGAACGTCCCGGTCCACCTGCGGCCGGCCCGGGAGGCGGACGTCCCGGCGCTAGCGCAGCTGCTGCTGCGCCTCAAGCGCCTGAACGAGGAGTTCGACCCGTTGCTCAAGGTCCGTCCCGACGCCGAGGCGCGGGCGGTCGAGGTGCTCCGCCGCGATCTCGCCGACCCGAAAGCGCTCGTGCTCGCGGCGGAAGGCATCGGGCCGGACAAAGACAAGGTCGTCGGGGTCGTCCGCGCGCACCTGCGCGAGCGGGTCTTCTACGTGCCCGAGGTCGAAGGCGTGATCCTCGACATCTACCTATTGCCGCTCTACCGGCGCAAGGGCGTCGGCGAGCACTTGTTGCGGGAGACGGCGGAAGCGCTGCGGGCGAAAGGCGCGGGATTGGTTACCGCCGAGTTTCCGGCGCACAACGAGATCGCGACCCGGTTCTACGCAAAGCGCGGCTATCGCCCGATCACGCTGGTCCAAGGGCGCCGGCTCTGAGCCGGGAACGACCGGTCGCGGGCAGTTGGACAACCGTAAAGAAGCGACGCGGCTCCCGTTCGGCATGACCCCTTCGACCACCCCGGCCTCCCCGTCGCCGACGTATGTGCGCCGGGGCAAGGTGAAAGAAGTCTGGGCCGTCTCGCCGACCGAGCTCGAGTTCCGGTTCACGAACGACATCTCGGTCTTCGACAAGCACATCCCGAGCGAGATCCCGCACAAGGGCGAAACCCTCGCCCGGACGGCGGCGCACTGGTTCGAGCTCACGGGCCGCCTCGGCATCCCGCACCACTTCCTCGGCCTCGCGGGCCCGACGGCGATGCGGGTGAAGCGGGTCCAGGTCGTTCCGAACCCCCGCACGCTCGGGCCGCACCCGAAGAATTACCTCGTTCCCCTCGAGTTGATCGTCCGCTACTACGTCGCGGGATCGCTGTGGGACCGGGTCAAGTCGGGGAAGGTGACCGGCGAGTCGCTCGGCTTCCGGCCCGGCCAGACCGTGGCGTTCGGCGCGAAGCTCCCCGAGCCGCACTTCGAGGTCACGACGAAGCTGGAGCCGGTCGACCGGCTCCTCGGCTGGGAGGAGGCGATGGCGCTCGCCTGCCTCGATCGGTCCGACCTCGATCGATTGCGCGAGACGATCCTGCGGATCGACGAGGCGATGCAGCGGGAGATCGCCCCGCGGGGCCTCTTGCACGTCGACGGCAAGAAAGAGTTCGCTGTCGATGCGGACGGGACGCTCATGGTCGTCGACACGTTCGGCACCGCGGACGAGGACCGGTTCTGGGACCGGGCCGCCTACGAGCGGGGCCGGTTCGTCGACTTCTCCAAGGAGTTCGTGCGGCAGCACTACCGATCGACCGGCTACTACGCCCAGCTCGAGGCGGCCCGCGAACGCGGCGCGCCGGAGCCCGACATCCCGCCCCTGCCGCCGCTCCTGATCGACGAGGTGAGCCGGCTGTACACCACGGTCTTCGAGCGCCTGACGGGCACGGCGTTCCAGCCGCTCTCCCGCGACGCGCCGGCCGCGTAGGCGCCCCAAGCAGGCACCGTTCACCGTTTCACCAACTCCCCCGCACGCTTATCCGTCCGCGGGCCGATTCGTCGGCATCGTGGCGACGAAACCGGCGGCGAAGACGGCGAGCGATTCGGAACGGACGACGGTCGACCTCGAGGACCTGCCGGGCGTCGGCGGGACGACGGCGGAGCGGCTGCGCGAGGCCGGCTATACCGACCTCATGGAGCTCGCCGTCGCCTCGCCGGGCGACGTCGCCGAGGCCGCCGACATCGGCCTCGCGGTCGCGCAGAAGATCATCGGCGAAGCCCGGCGGCGGGCCGACGTCGGCGGGTTCGAGAGCGGCACCACGGTCCTCGCGCGCCGCCAGAAGCTCGGGCGGATCTCGACGTTCGCGAAATCGCTCGACGAGCTGTTGGGCGGCGGCATCGAGACGCAAGCGATCACCGAGTTCGCGGGGGAGTTCGGAACGGGCAAGACCCAGATCGCCCATCAGGTGGCGGTCGATGTCCAGCTCCCGGTCGACCAAGGCGGGCTCCTCGGGGAAGCCGTCTACATCGACACGGAGAGCACGTTCCGCCCCGAGCGGATCGTCTCGATGGCGCAGGGCGCCGGAATCCCGCCGGACGAGGCGCTCGCCCGGATCCATGTCGCCCGGGCGTTCAACTCGAACCACCAGATGCTCCTCGTCGGGAAGGCCCAGGAGCTCGCCCGCGAGCGGCCGATCCGGCTCATCGTCGTCGACTCGCTCACGGCGCACTTCCGCTCGGAGTACGTCGGCCGCGCCGAGCTCGCTCCGCGCCAGCAGCTGCTCAACAAGCACCTCCACGAGCTGTTGCGGTTCGCCGACACGTACAATGCCGCCGTGATCGTGACGAACCAAGTGTCGGCCCGGCCGGACATCCTCTTCGGCGACCCGACCCGACCGATCGGGGGCAACATCGTCGCGCACGCGGCGACGTACCGGGTCTACCTGCGCAAGTCGAAGCCGCCGAAGCGGATCGCCCGCCTGATCGACTCGCCCAACCTACCGGAAGGGGAGGCCGTCTTCTCGCTGACGTCGGAAGGGATCCGGGAGTGACGGCGCGGCCGAACGGACCGTCCGACCGTCCCGGCCCCGACCCGCCCGCCTCACGCCTCGTCCGACCGTCCCGGCCCCGACCCGCCCGCCTCACGCCTCGTCCGTCCGCCCGGCCTGTTCCCCCGGGGGATCGAGCGCCCCCTCGGGTAGGCGGCCGACCGGCCCGCGGCGCTCGCGGGGGGAAAGCCGGTACCAGACGACCCCGACGAGCCGGTCGAGCGGCACCGCTCCGAACCGCCGGCTGTCCCGGCTCGCCGCGGCGTTCGTCCCGAGCAGAAAGGCGGACGGCGCCCCGGTGGCCGTTCGCTGGACGGACGCGACCGCCTTCACGAGCCATCGGCCCGAACCGTCCGGGTCGCGGGCCGCGACGATCTCCCCGCGCTCGGGGGGCCGCGCGCGGTAGGCGCGCGGGTCGACGAGCACGACGTCGCCCGGGAGGAGGGTCGGCCGCATGCTGTCGTCGGCGACCCGGAAGACGAGGCTTCGAAGCCGTCGGCCCCAGCTCGGACGCTCCGCGCCGCTGCGTCCAGAAGCCAGCTTTATGGCTCCGGGCGCGCTACGGCGCTCATGTCCAGCGTCCGATGGACCGAACGGATCCATAACCTCGCCCTCGCCGTGTGCCGACGCCCCGAGACCATCTACGCCCATTGCGATATCCCATGCGGGATCTACGACCCCCACGAGGCGCAGATCGCGGCGCTGACCGTGATCCGGATGGACCAGCTGATCGCCGAGCTGGCCGTCCCGGCGGCGGCCGCGAAGCCCGAGGAGCACGCGGCGTACGCCTCGAAGATCGCCCGGTACACGGCCGTGAAGGAGCAGCACGCCGAGCGGGTGAAGCACGAGATCCGGGTGATCTATGGCGACTACATCACCGCCGACCACACGGCGAAGTTTCCCCAGCTCCCCGAGCTCGTCTTCAAGATCTTCAAGCAGGCGTCGAAGGCCCGCCAAGGGACGTCGCTCGGCGACGCCCAGGAGCTGCTGAAGCTCGTCCAGGAGTTCGCCGAAATCTTCTGGAAGACGAAGAACGTCGCGGTGCGGCGCGTCCCGTCCCAGCAGAAGTCCGGCGGCGAGCTCGTCGTCCCGGCGTAGTGCGATTGACCCCCGTCGTAGTCGGACCGACCGGCGCCGGTTCTCGGGCCCTGCGATGACCGAGACCCTGCCGATCGACGGCCGATCGCTCACGCTCGAGCAGTTCTTGGCCGTCGCCCGGGCCGGCTGCGGCGTCAGCCTCGACCCCGCGGCGCGGCCGACGATCGAGGCGGCCCGGCGCGCCGTCGACCGCGCGGTGCGGTCCGGCCGCGCCGTCTACGGGGTGACGACCGGCTTCGGCGCCCTCTCGACGGCGACGGTCGACCCGGCGCGCGCCGCCGAGCTTCAACGCGCGCTGGTGGCCAGCCACGCGAGCGGGGTCGGCCCGCCGCTGCCGGCCGACGTCGTTCGGGGGATGATGCTCCTGCGCGCGAACTCCCTCGCCCGGGGGCACTCGGGCGTCCGGCCGGAGCTGATCGATCGGCTCCTCGCCTTGCTCAACCGGGGCCTCGTTCCGTGGATTCCCGAGACGGGGTCGGTCGGAGCGTCCGGCGACCTCGCGCCGCTCGCCCACCTCGCCGAGGCGATCGTCGGCGACGGGGCGTTCGTCGGCCCCGACGGCCGCCGGCAGCCCGCCGCCGACGTCCTGACCGCCGAAGATCTCCCGCCGCTCGCGCTCGTCGAGAAGGAGGGGATCAGCCTAGTCAACGGGACGGCCCTCATGGCGAGCTACCTCGCCCTCGCCGTCGAAGACGTTCGCGCGCTGCTTGAGGCGGCGCTCTTCGCCGCCGCTACGTCGGTCGACGCCCTAGAAGGGACGCCCGAGTCGTTCGACGACCGCCTCGGCGCCCTCCGTGGATCGCCCGAGGAGCGGGCGATCGCGGGGCGCCTCCGCGAGCTTCTGGCCGAGAGCGAGCTCGCCCGGCCGAAGCGGGAGTGGAGCGGGCAGGACCCGTACACGCTCCGGTGCATCCCCCAAGTGCTCGCCCCGGTCCGGCACGCCCTCCGCGTCGCCCGCGAGATCGTGACCGGCGAGCTCAACGCGGTCACCGACAACCCGCTCGTCTTTGAGGGCGACGAGTTCGTGAGCGGCGGGAACTTCCACGGCGAGTCGCTTGCCTGGGCGCTCGACAGCCTCGCGAGCGCCGTCCAGATCCTCGGCGCCTACAGCGAACGGCGGATGTTCCGGCTGACCCATCCGGCGCTCAACCGGGGCCTTCCGGCGTTCCTCGCCCCCGACCCGGGCGTGAGCTCGGGGTTCATGATCCCCCAGACCGTCGCGGCGGCGCTCGTGAGCGAGAACGCGACGCTCGCGGCCCCCGCGACCGCCTACAGCCTGCCGACGTCCGCCGACCAGGAAGATTTCGTCAGCCTGGGCGCGTGGGCGGGAGCGAAGCTGCGCCGGATGATCGACAACGCGCGCCGGATCGTCGCGATCGAGTGGCTCGCCGCCGTCCAAGCGCTCGAGTACCGGCGCCCAAAGCACGGCGGAAGCGGGGTCGAGCGCGCCGCGCGGGCCGTCCGCGCCCGGGTCGGGCCGTGGACGCGCGACCACAGTCCGGCGGGCGAGATCGAGGCGCTCGCGGAGGCGATCCGGACGGGCGAGCTCCTCGCCGAAGCGGGCGGCGGCCAGTGGGGCCGGGCGGACGACCCATCGCCCCCAACCGAGGCACCGAAAACAGGGTAGGCACCGGAAAGTCGGCTTAGGTCTCTTGGACGGTGCCACCAAGAGCCGACTTCCCGATGCCCGAGGCCAAAATCACTAACGATTCGCCTACCTATATAGTTAACTTCGCCTCCTCACGGTGGGGGATCCGACCCCTCGGGGTGGTTGGGCCCGCCGTTGGCCGAAAGTTCGGCGGCCGTCGTCGATAGGGGCTGACGGAGGGGGGATCCGCGGGGGAGAGGAGCGCTGGGTCGAGCAGGCGGACGATCTTTTCGGTCGCCTTGGGCAGTTCGAGCCGCCCAACGGCGCGGCGGGGAACCCAACGGGCAGGCTCCCGGCCGAGCCGGCGGGGGGCGGCCCGGCCGACGCGCCCTCGGTAGACCCACAGCTCGACCGACCGATGGCTGTAGTCGTGTCGCACGGTGCCGATCCACCGGAGCGAGCGGGCGCGCGCGCCGGTTTCCTCGAAGAGCTCCCGGGCGGCGGCCTGTTCGGGGGTCTCGCCGGGGCGGATCTGGCCCCCCGGGAACTCCCAGAGCCCCCCCAGAAAGCCGGTCGGCGGTCGGCGTTGGAGCCAGAGGCGGCCGCGGTCCTCCAGCACCACGACGGCCGCCCGGACGAGCGGGCGGCGGCGCGCCGACGGGCGGTGCGGGAGCGCATCCGGACTGGGCAGCGTCCGATACGCCGTGCAGAAGCGTCGCACCGGGCAGGCGGTGCATCGCGGCCGACGGGCGAGGCAGACGGTCTCGCCGAGCTCCATGATCGCCTCGTTGAGGGGGCCGGCCGGGGCGTAATCGAGCCCGCGCTCGAGCTCGGCGACGAGCCGGCGGCGCACGGCCGGCCGTCGCGGGTCCCGCCGCTCGCCGACCCAGCGCGCGGCGACCCGGAGGCCGTTCGCCTCCAGCGCGATGACGGGCACTCCGAAGGCGAGGCTCGCGATCGCTCGGGCGATGTACGGTCCGACGCCCGGTAGGGCTTCGAGCTCCTCGACGGTCGTTGGAAGCGCGCCGGCGCGCTCGCGAAGGAGGCGCCGCGCGGCCGCGTGCAAGTGGCGCGCCCGGGCGTAGTAGCCGGCTCCTTGCCAGAGCTTCAAGACCCGCCGGCGGGGTGCCCGGGCGAGCGCCTCGACGGTCGGGAACGCCCGAACGAACCGTTCGTAGAACGGGGCCGCCTGTCCGACCCGGGTCTGCTGCAACAAGACTTCCGAGACCCAGATCCGGTACGGGTCGCTCTCCGAGCGCCACGGCCAGGCCCGTCGGTAGCTCGCGTACCAGCGGAGGAGCGCCTCCGTCCGCCGGCGGACGACGAGGCGGGCCGGCTGGTCGAGCCGGGCGGACGACGAACGCATCGTTCCCCGAGCGCCTCAACGTTAAGAGCGGTGACCTTATGGAAATGGTCGACGCCATGGTCGAGGGCCAGTTGGTCGTCGTGACCGACGAGACGTTCGAGCGCGAGGTGCTGAAATCGCCGCTTCCCGTCGTCGTCGACTTCTCGGCGGAATGGTGCGCCCCGTGCCGGATCACCGAGCCGACGCTGCGCGAGTACTCCGCCCGGCTCGAGGGGACCGTCAAGTTCGCGAAGGTCGACGTCGACGTGGCGAAGTCCGTGACGCGCCTTTACGGCGTTTCGTCGATCCCGACGTACCTGTTCGTCCGGGACGGGGTCGAGCGCGGGCGCGAGGTCGGCCCGATCGCTCCCGTCGAGTTTCGATCGATCCTGAAGCGGCACTTCGACTTCGTGTAACGGCGCGTCCGCGAGCCGTTCTCGCCGGCCGTGCGCGCGCCCGCCGTCTCAATGACGGAACGCCCGCCAGCCGGTGACGACCATCGCCATCCCGAATCGATCGGCCGCGGCGATCACTTCGGGATCGCGCACGCTCCCGCCCGGCTGGATCACCGCCCGCACCCCGGCCCGGCCCGCCGCCTCGATCCCGTCCGCGAACGGGAAGAACGCGTCCGACGCGAGGACGCTCCCGCGCGCCCGCGGCCCGGCGACTTCAACGGCGAGTTCGACCGCCTTCACCCGGGTCGTCTGGCCCGAGCCGATCCCGACGGTCGTGGTCCCTTGGGCGAGCACGATCGCGTTCGACTTCGCGTGCCGGCCGACCCGCCAAGCGAACTCGAGCGCGACGAGCTCGGCGGCGGTCGGTCGGCTCGCCGTGACCGGTCGGAGCTCTTCGGGGCGGAGCGGTCGTCGGTCGGCGTCCTCGAGGAGGAGCCGGCCGGCGGCGGAGTGCGCGACCCAGCCGTCGACCGGCCGGGGGTCGATCTCCACGAGCTTGATCTTCGGCCGGCGCTCGAGCGCCGCGCGGGCGTCGGGATCGATCGACGGGGCGCCGAGCAGGTCGACGAAGACCCCCTTCAGGGCGGCGAGGTCGGCCGCCGCGACCGGCCGGTTCACGACGAGGGCGCATCCGTAGCGCGCAACCGGGTCGGTCGCGAGCGCGGCGGCGATCGCCGCGCCGATCGTCGGCGCGGTCGCGGCGCCGCACGGCGTGGCGTGCTTCACGACCGCGGCGCCCGGGTCCGAGAACTCCGCGACGACGCCGAGCGCGGTGTCGAGGTCGAGCAGGTTCGTGAACGAGAGCGGATCGCCTTTCCGCTGGGTGAGCGGCCCGCCCGGCAGCCCGTTCGGGGTCGGGGCGATCGCGCGGTAGACGGCGGCCGCCTGGTGGGGATTCTCCCCGTAGCGCAGCCGGATCGGGTCGCGGCGGAAGACGACGACGCTGGGGAACGGCTCAGCGGCGTCGAACAGCCCGGAGGCGATCGCCGCATCGTACGCCGCGGTCCGCTCGAAGGCGGTCCGCGCGAGCGCGGTCCGGGTCGCCGCGGAGACGGCGCCGTCGTGCGCGCGGAGCTCTTGCAGGAGATCCGCATACTGGCTAGGGTCCGTGACGATCGCCACGGCCGCGTGGTTCTTCGCCGCGGCCCGGGTGAGCGTCACCCCGCCGATGTCGACGTACTCTTCGAGGTCCGCGGACTCCGGGTGGTCGCGCCGTTCCCGCTCGAACGGGTACAGGTTCGAGACGACGAGGTCGAAGGCGAGAAGCGACCGCGCGGCGAGCTCGCGGCATCCCGCCTCGGTGCGCGGGGCGAGGATCCCCCCGAGCAGGCCCGGATGCAACGTCTTGATGCGGCCGCCGAACCAGGAGGCGATCCCGGTGAGCTCCTCGGCCGCGCGAACGGGGACGCCCGCGGCCCGGAGGTGGGCGGCCGTCCCTTCCGTCGCCCAGAGCTCTACGCCGAGTTCGTGGAGGCCGCGGGCGAACGGGACGAGTTCGCGCTTGTCGTCCACCGAGAGAAGCGCTCGCCGGATCCGGACTGGACCGTCAGAACGGGACGGCACGCTCCTTACCCGGAACGGCGAGCCCCGGTTCCAGATAAGATTCGCGGCAGGGCCGTCATGAAGAGCCGCTCGAGGGGCGATCGGCCGGATCCACCCAGCGCTTCGCCTTGCGGAGGGTGCCCCACGTTCGGCGAGCGGCGAGGACGATCCCGTCCCGGTCGGCGAACGCTCCGCTCAGGTTCGCCCGGGCGACCGCGGCCGCGGGGCGGTCGACTTCGACCACGGCCCGCCGGGGGGTGAACCGGATCACGCGGAACGCCGGCGGAGGATCGGCGCGGCCGAGCCGCTCGCCGATCGACCGTTCCCACGCTCGCGCCGACGCGAGCGGGCGGGCCTCCGGGGCGAGCTCGACGCCGAGGTAGCGACGTCGCCGACGGCGAGGCTTACCGGACGAGGTCGATGACTTCCTCGGACTCGCCAGAGGCGTAGCCTCCCTTCTGGCCGAGGAGGCTCGTGGCGCGGACCCCCGTGATGATGAGAAGCACCTTGATGGTGTTCTCCAGCTCGGGCGAGTTCTCGATCGAGCAGCCCCAGATGATCCGGGCGCGCTTGGAGATCTTGCTGCCGACGAGCGCCGCCGCCTTCTCCGCCTCCGAGACGGTCATCGACGGACCGCCGACGACCCGGACGAGGGCGCCGGTGGCGTCCTTCAGCTCGACGTTGCCGAGCAGGGGAGACGTCAGCGCTTCCGTGACGGCCTCCGTCACCCGGTCGGTCGTGCTCTCGCTCTCGCCGAGCCCGATCAGGGCGACCCCGCCGTCCTTCATCACGGTCAAGATGTCGGCATAATCGAGGTTGACGAGGCCCGGGCGCGTGACGATCTCGACGATCCCCTTGATCGCCGTCATCAGCACGGCGTCGGCGAGCTTGAACGCGGCGTCGAGCGGCATCCGGGGGACGAGCTCGAGCAGCTTGTCGTTCTGGATCACGATCGTCGTGTCGCAGACGCGGCGCAGGCGCTCGAGCCCATCGCGCGCCTGTTCCATCCGGGCCGCGCCCTCGCCCGCGAACGGGAGGGTGACGACGCCCATCGTGAGCGCGCCCTGCTCCTTCGCGAGCTTCGCGACGAGATGGGCCGAACCGGTTCCCGTGCCGCCGCCCATGCCGGCCGTCACGAAGACGATGTGAGCCCCCTGCAGGAACTGACGGATCTCCTCTTCGTTCTCCCGCGCGGCCTCTTCGCCGATCTCCGGGCGAGCCCCGGCGCCGAGTCCCTTCGTCGCTCGGCGCCCGATCAGCACCTTGCGGGGCGCGTGGATCGTTAGCAGGTGCTTCGCGTCGGTGTTGATGGCGCACATCTCCGCGCCCTGAATCCCTTCCTCGACGCAGCGGTTGATCGTGTTGGAGCCGCCGCCGCCGCAGCCGACGATGCGGATGTTGACCTTCAACGTCTCCGCGAGCTTCGCGAGCTCCGCATCATCGGCGCTCGCGTACGTCGCCGTCGGCTTCGTCGGTTCGGTCAGCGCCTGGTTTTCCTGGTGCTTCGCGATCGCCTCTTGGATGATCGACTTCATCGTTCGCTCCCCGTGGTTGTTTGTCTGACGAGCGTCAGCCGCTCGATCGAGCGTTCATGCCGAAGGTTTCTACTTAAACGTTTGTTTTGAGCGGCACGGCCAGCGACCGAAGGCCGCCCACGGTCTTCCCCCTGCCGAAACCGTCGGCCGAGGCGACCGGAACGGTGTGGTCGGTCGGGTCGCTCGCCCGTCCGCCGGCCGGGCCTAGGGGGGAGTTCGCGGATCTCTCCCGCTCTCCTCTCGCACCGTTCCCGGCCGTCTCCGGCGCCCCACCGAGCCCCGCCTCTCGCATCCCCGGCCCGGGTCCGATTCGAACAGCGGAGTCGAGCGGGCCGGTTCGCGCCGTCGGGGACGATCGCCGCGCCGCGCGGATTCAAGTCTTCGGGCCGGTCGAAGGATGTGGGGTGTCCGACACCGCTGAGCCGGTGGGGGATGGTTCGGCGGCCACGGCCCCCGTCGGACCGGGGCGGGACGATCGGCCGCTTCCTTCGAGGTAGAGGAGGATCGCCACCGACCCGATCGCCGCGGCGAACCCGGATTCCATCGTGAGGGAGAAGCCGTTCGCCTGCCCGAAGAAGAGGAAGAGCCCCCCGCCGCCGATCGCGACGAGGACGCCGATCAGCCCGACCCATGCCGTCCCAACGGCGCGCCGATCCGGTCGATACCGGCTCCTCGCGACCACGCCCGCGAACATCCCGAGCAGGGCGAGCGCAACGAGCACGTGCGCCGCGAGGAGCGGCGCGGAGGAGAAGACCCACGCCCACACGCCGGCTCCGCTCACGTTCGACGGGACGGTCACCCAGAGGTTGGTCGCCGTGCCGAGAAGGTTCTGCGCCAGCAAGAGGCCGAGGAGGGCGAAGAGCAACCGCCGGATCGGGGGGCCCGCCCATCGGTCGGACACGGCGGCTTTCACTTGGGTCCCCCTCTTCACGTTTCGGTGGGTACTCCACGGCCGGTCGCCTCAAAGGGCGTCGCCGCGGTCGGTCGGCGCCGGTCCCGCGGGGTGGGCCGATCGCGCCGGCATCGGGCATCTGTTAAGGCCGAGGATGGTTCGAGGATCTCGTGGGGCGAGCGGAGGTCGTCCTGTTCGATCTCGATGACACGCTGTTCGACCACCACGGAGCGATGGCGGACGCGATCCGGGCGCTCTCCGATCGCTTTCCCGAGCTCGGCCAGTCCGACGAGCGGGCGTGGGTGACCGACTATAGCCAGCTGGTCGAAGAGCTTCACCCGCGCGTGCTCGCGGGGAGCCTCTCCCCGTTCGAGGCGCGTCGGCTCCGGTGGCGGCGGCTGCTCGCCGCCCGGCAGCTCGATCCGCGGCCGGAGCTCGTCGACGGACTCGCGGCCGAGTACGGGCGCGCCTACGAGCGCTACCGCCGGCCGGTGCCCGGGGCGGCGGCGCTCCTCGCGACCTTGCGGGCCCGAGGGGTTCGGCTCGGGATCGTGACGAACAACCTCGTCCGGGAAGCGGCCGACAAGCTCGCCTCGATCGGCCTCGACGAGTACGCGGGCGCGCTCTTCTGCTCGGAGTCGGTGGGCGTGGAAAAGCCCGATCCCCGGATCTTCGCCTGGGCGGTTCGCGAGCTCGGCGGAAGCCCGTCGTCCAGCGTGATGGTCGGCGACCGCTGGGAGACCGACGTCGTCGGGAGCCGACATGCCGGGCTCACCCCCGTCTGGTTCAACCGGTTCGGCGCCCGACCGCCCGATCCGTCGGTCGCGACGATCCCGTCGCTCGAACCGGCCGGGACGATCGCCTCGACCGTGCTCGCGGCGACCGATCGGGAGAGCCGCCGATGACCGATCCGCTCGCCGCCGCCATCAGCGTCCTGCGCAGCGGCTGGGTCTTCGCGGTCTACTTGGACGCGCTCCTCCTCGTCTCGTTCGCCGTTCCGACGATCGTCCGCGCCGCTCACGTTTCCTATGCGCGCGCCGTCCCGTACGTCGTCGGGGGGTCGTTCGCCCTCGGGGTGTTCAGCATCGTCACGGGGTTCTACAACGGCATCACGGACGAGCCGTTCGCCATCCCGCGGTACGTGACCGTCCTCTGGGCCGGTCACAACCCGTACACCTACCCGCTCGTCTTCGACTACACCCAGATCCAGTTCCTCGCCCCGCCGGTCACCCTTCACTCGGACACGACGCTCGTCTACCTTCCGCTCAGCATGTTCGTCCAGGTGCCGTTCACGGGGTCGTTCGGCTACAAGGGGCTCTCCCTGGCCGCGTGGCTCGCCACCGTCTACCTGTTGCGGCGGGAGCGGTGGGCGGTCCTCGTCTACGGAGGTCCCGTTCCCGCGCTCGTCGCGGCGAACGGATTCAACGACCCGATCGTCCTCGCGTTCCTGACGGTCGCCTTCGTCGCGCCGGTCGCGGCGCCCTGGCGGCGGATCGCGGAGTACGTAAGCCTCGGGATGAAGCAGTTCGCCCCGTTCGTCGCGGGCGTCTACTACCTATTCCGACGGCAGTGGATCCGCTTCGCGCTCGTCGTGCTGGTCACCTTCCTCTTCGTCCTGCCGTTCCTTCTTTGGGGTCCCTTTGCCGAGATCTTCTGCTCGGTCTTTTTCGTCCCGCCGAACGCCTGCGCCTCGGGCGGGAGCTACGGTCCCGGCACGGTTCTCGTCATGCACTGGAACTACTACCTCTGGCCGGTCTGGCTCGGCGCGCTGTTCGGCCCCCGGCTCTACCGCTGGTGTCGCTCCCCGGAGGGCGAGCGGCACTTTCGACGCGCGCGCGCCCGTCTCGATGCCCGATGGGCCGCCCATTGGCGGCGGCTCTCCCAACTGTGGGTGATGCTGGCCGCCTACGCCGCGGGCTATCGGGCGGGGTTTTCGCCGTCGGCCCCCATCCCTCCCGACAGCGACCCGCTCCCGCCCGACGTCGGGAATCCGTTCGCCGATTGGTCGCCGACCGTTCCCCCCCGTTCTCCCGGACGGTGAGTTCGTGCCCGCGTTGTCTGTACCCCAGGACGCCGCCGTCTCTCCGAGTCGGGCCCTTCTCTCCCTTCCGGGGGTCGAGCGATGGTCAGCCTGAGCGACGTTGTCCAGGCCGTCTTCGTCGTCGACCTGCGCTACCGGCTTTGGCTGGACGCGCTCGCCTTGAGCGCGTTCGCGGTGCCGACGCTCGTTCGCCGGCTGGCCCGCTCGTACGCGAGCGCCGTCCCGTACGTCGTCTCCGTCTCGGCCGCCCTCGGGGTGGTCAGTATCGCGACCGGCCTGTTCAACGGCGGAACGGACGAGCCGTTCGCGATCCCGCGATACGTGACGGTCCTCGCCGCCGGGCACAACCCGTACGTCGTCCCGCTCGTCTTCGACTACCGGGTCGTACAGTTCCTTCCCGGGACCGTCGTCCCGCTCCACTCAACGACGACGTTCGTCTACCTGCCGCTCTCGATGTTCCTCCAGATCCCGTTCACGGGCGCCGTCGGCTACGAGAGCCTGACCCTCTTCGCGTGGGCCGCGACCGTCTACCTGCTCCGGCACGACCGCTGGAGCGTCCTCGTCTTCGGCTCGCCCGTCATCGCGCTGCTGGCCGCCAACGGCTTCAACGACCTGCTCCCGATCGCCCTGCTGACCTATGCGCTCAGCCCGCGAGCGCCACCCCGCCGTCGGACGGCCGCCGAGATCGTGGCGTACGGCACGAAGCAGTTCGCCCCGATCGTGATGGGGATCTACTATCTCGCGCGCCGCCGCTGGCTCGCCCTCGCCGGGGTCGCGCTCGTCACGGTGGCGTTCGTCGTCCCGTTCTTGATCTGGGGACCGTGGCCGCTCGTCGCCTGCGTCGCGTTCTTGATCCCGATGGCCTCGTGTCCGGCGAGCGAACCGCTCCCGGCCGCCCTCTACCTGCACTGGAACTACTATCTCTGGCCGGTCTGGCTCGGCGCGCTCTTCGGCCCCCGACTCTACCGATGGGCCCGCTCGCCGGAAGGACTGCCGTATCTGCTGCGGGCCCGCCAAACGGTGCGTCGAGTCGTGGCCGAGCGGCACCGCCGGTCGTTCGACCTCCTCGCGCTCGTCTGGGCGTACGCGTCGGCCTGGGGGCACGGCTTCCGGCCGGGGAGCGCCGGGCCGGTCCCGAGCGAGTCGCTCGGCCCGGCCACGGGCAACCCGTTCAGCGACTGGCCGCCGCCGTCGTGAGCTTTGCGCGCCTGCCGCCGCGCGCTCAAAGAGTCGGCTCATCGGCAGTCGCCGGACGCAAGCTTATGGGCGCGGACGCAACTCGCGACGCGTGGAACAGTACTTCCGCGCGATCGAGGCCGAGGTCGACCGCGCGTACGCTCGGGCGACCGCGGCCCGCGCCCAAGGGATCGACCCCGAGCGCGAGCCCGAGATGCCCCGCGCCCACGACATGGCGATGCGGGTGGAAAAGCTGCTCCTCCACCTCGGGATCGACGGGATCTCCGAAGAGATCCGCGCCCTCGCGTCGCGCCTGCCCCGGGAGGAGGTCGCGATCGCGATCGCCCGCCGGCTCGCCGGGGATGCCGAACGGTTTCCCCCCCTCGAGCGCCGGGTCGAAGCCGCCGTGCGCGTCGGCCTCGCCATCCTGACGGAAGGGATCCTCGTCGCCCCGCTCGAGGGGCTCGCCTCCGTCGCGCTGCGCGACGACCGCGGCCGACGGTACGTGGAGCTGCACTACGCCGGACCGATCCGGGCCGCCGGCGGAACGGCGCAGGCGCTGAGCGTGTTGCTGGCCGACCTCGTCCGCCAGCAGCTCGGGTTGGACGCGTTCGTCGCCGAGCCCGACGAGGTGGAGCGCTACAAGGAGGAGATCCCGCTCTACAAGCACTACCAGCACCTGCAGTACGTTCCGCCGCCGGAGGAGATCGATCGCGTCGTCCGCCACGTCCCGGTCTGCATCACCGGCGAGGCGACGGAAGGGGACGCGGAGGTGAGCGCCTTCCGGGACCTGCGCCGCGTCCCGACCAACGGGATCCGGGGCGGCGCCTGTCTCGTCCTCGCCGAAGGGCTCTGCCAGAAGGCGGCGAAGCTCCGCAAGATCGTAGAGAAGCTCGGCGTCACGGGCTGGGAGTTCCTCGCCGATCTCGGCCACGCCGCCGGCGCGGGCGACGAGACGGTCGCCCCCAAGTACCTCACCGACGCGGTCGGGGGCCGGCCGATCCTCGCTCATCCGAACCGTCCGGGCGGCTTTCGTCTCGTCTACGGGCGGGCGCGCACGAGCGGGCTCGCGAGCTGCGCGGTGAACCCGGCGACGATGGTCGTGCTCGACCGGTTCGTCGCGATCGGGACGCAGGTGAAGCTCGAGTACCCGGGGAAAGCCGCTGCGATCGCCCTGTGCGACACGATCGAGGGCCCGATCGTCGAGCTCGCCGACGGGACGGTCACGGCCGTCCACGACGCCGCGACGGCGGAGGCGATCCGCCCGTACGTTCGGCGGATCGTCGACCTCGGCGAACTGCTCGTCTCGTTCGGCGAGTTCGTCGAGAACAACCGCCCGCTCGTTCCGGGCACGTATGACCTCGAATGGCACGCGGCCGAACTCGCCGCCGCGGGCGCCCCGCCGAGCGCTCTCGACCCCGATTCGTACGCCGCGGCGGTCGATTGGGCCCGCCGTTACCACGTGCCGCTGCACCCTCGCTACCTGCTCTTCTGGCACGATCTGACGAGCGCAGAGATCCGGGCGCTCGCCGAGTTCGTCGAGCGGCACGGCCGCTGGGCGAACGACGCGCTCGAGCTTCCGGCCGACGCCGCGTGGCGCGAGGTGCTCGTGCGGCTCGGCTTCCTCCACCGGTCGATCGGCGACGGCTGGATCCGGGGGGAGCCGGACGCGAGCGCCGCGCTCGTCGGCGGCGCCGGGCTCGCCCCGCTCGCGGGCGGAGCCGGCTGGGTCCGGTCGACCCCCCTCGACCCGGTCGACGCCGATCCGATCGCTTACGTGAGCCGGCTCGCGGGCGTCACTGTCCGGGCCCGGTCGCCGAGCCGGATCGGCGCCCGGGTGGGGCGTCCGGAGAAGGCGTACCAGCGGGTGATGCGCCCGAACGTCCACGCGCTCTTCCCGCTCGGGGAGGCGGGCGGCGACCGCCGATCCCTGCGCGACGCCGTCGAGAAGACGCGTCAGCGGGGCATCCGCCTCGAGCTCGGCGTCCGCCACTGCCCCGCGTGCGGCCGACACACCGTCTGGTCGCTCTGCGCCTGCGGCGCCCACACGCGCCCGACCGGGGCGATCGCGCAGGAGGAGATCCCGATCGCCCGGCTGGTTCAGGACGCCGTCGCACGGCTCGGCCTCTCCCCGACGCAGGACGTGAAGGGGGTGAAAGGACTCACCTCGCCCGGGAAGACGCCCGAGCCGATCGAAAAGGGCCTCTTGCGGGCGGTGCACGGAGTCTCCGTCTACCAGGACGGGACGGCGCGCTTCGACCTCACCGATCTGCCGCTCACGCACTTCCGCCCGCGGGAGATCGGAACGTCCGTCGAGCGGCTGCGGTCGCTCGGCTACGACCGCGACTGGCTCGGCGAGCCGCTCACCGACCCCGAGCAACTGGTCGAGCTCAAGCCGCAGGACCTGATCGTCGCCCGCTCGTGCGGCCAGTACCTGCTCAAGATCGCCCGGTTCGTCGACGACGAACTGCTCCGCTTGTACCGCTGCGAGCCGTTCTACCACGCGCGACGGCTCGACGACCTCGTCGGCGCGCTCGTGGTCGCCCTCGCCCCGCACACGTCGGGCGGGGTCGCGGGCCGGCTCATCGGCTTCTCCGAGGCCGAGGCGTGCTTCGCCTCGCCCGTCTTCCACGCCGCGAAGCGGCGGAACTGCGACGGCGACGAAGATTCGGTGACGCTGCTCATGGACGCGCTGTTGAACTTCTCGCGCGCCTACCTTCCCGAGAGCCGGGGCGCGCTCATGGACAAGCCGCTCGTCCTGACCACGCGCCTCGATCCGACGGAGGTCGACGCGGAGGCGCGCAACGTCGACGTCGGTGCGCGCTACCCGCTCGAGCTGTACCGGGCCGCCGCGGCGCGGCGCCCGGCGAAGGAGGTCGAGTCGCTCGTCGACACCGTCGGCCATCGGATCGGCCGCGGGACCGCGCTCGAAGGCTACGGGTTCACCCACGACACGCACGATCTGGCGGGCGGCCCGGTCCGCTCGGCCTACCGGGAGGCCGGCTCGATGGACCGGATGGTGGAGATCTCCCTCAACCTCACCGCCCGGCTCCGGGCGGTCGATGTGCCGGACGCGGTCGCCCTGCTCCTCAACAGCCACTTCCTGCCCGACGTGATGGGGAACCTCAAGAGCTACGCGACGCAGAAGTTCCTCTGCAAGCGGTGCCGGGCGAGCTACCGTCGTCCCCCCCTCTCGCTGCGCTGCTCGGTCCGACGGCCGAACGGCGCCCGGTGCGATGGCGAGCTCCAGCCGACGGTCCACGAAGCGTCGGTGCGCAAGTACCTCCCCCTCACCGAGCGGCTCAGCCGCATCGACGGAATCCCTCCGTACGTCCGCCAGCGGATCGCGCTCCTCTCGGAGTCGCTCGCGACGCTCTTCCCAACCCACGCCGTCCAGACGACGCTCGAGCGCTACCCCGGACGCCCGTCCGCCCCCTCGGCCCCTCTCGAAAACCCCGCGTCGTCCTCCTCGGCCTAGCGGGGAAACCGCCCGGGCCGCCTCTGGGGAGCCCGGGGTCAACTCTTCGAGACCGGGGACCGCGCCGCAACGGCCGGTGCCCCGCCCGTACGGTGCCTGAACCGCCGGCCGGATCGGCCGCCTCCGCTTGTCAAGATCGGCCGGTCGTTCCGGGCCGTCTTGGCGGAGCGGCTCGTCGCGCTGGTCCGTTCTTCCCCTACCGGTCGGGGCTTCCCGGTCGGGCGGTTTGGCGGAACGGCCAAATACGAAGCTCGGCGTGCGCGGGGCGCGGGCTTGTGGGGTAGTTTGGACTATCCTTTTGGCCTTCGGAGCCAAAGACCTGGGTTCGAAATCGGCGCGACAGAGTCGCCGACGAAACTCCCAGCAAGCCCGTCCGGGCCGGCCCTACACGCCGAACGACGATCGCGCCCGCCACTGCCGCGGGTCGTCCAGCCCCATCCCGTCGGGCATCCGGCCGTCCTGCACGGCGATCGCATCGACCAGGCACTGGAACGGCACGATGTCGGTCACGGGCGACGCGTCGACGCCGACGTCGGGCAGCCCGTATTCTCCCGAGGCGACCGGCGGCCGGGCGAACAAGACGCCAGCCGCGCCGGCGATCCGGGCCGCGGTGAGCGCCTCGCGCGCCCGGGCCCGCTCCATCGGAGTCGTCGCCACGGCGAGCACGGCGGTGCAACGGTCGACCGACGGAAGGGCGCCGTGCAGGAACTCTTCGATCCCGAGCGCCGTCGCAAACCGTCGGGCTCCTTCGCGCACCTTGAGCGCCGCTTCTCGGGCCGTCGCCGTCCCCGCGCCCGCGCCGAGCAGCACGAACGTTCGGGCGCGTCGGAGGCGGCCCGCGAGCGCCCGGAACGACCGCTGCCGGGCGACCAGCCCCGCTACGGCTCGCCCAAGCTCGGGGCCGACGCGTCGCCCGGCCCGGCTCCACCCGCCGATCAGTTCGAGGGTCGCGGCCACCGCGGCCGTATAGCTCACCGTATGGACCCACGACGCCTCGGTCGCGCCGCGTGTCACGAACGTTGCGTCGGCGATCCGCGACGAGGAGGTCGGGGCGGCCACGGCCGTGATCAAAATCTGCGGGACACCCGCGGCACGGAGTGCCCGCTGCGCCTCGGCCGTCAAGGCGGTCTCTCCTTCGGCGCTGTAGACGATGGCGAACCCGTGCGGGTCGAGCGGCACGCTCCCCGTCGCCACCTCCCAAGACGGCCATGCTTCGACGGCGACCGATGGCGGCCAGCGGCGACGGGCGGCGAACGCGCCCGCGATCGCGGCGTGGAACGAAGTGCCTTGCCCGACGAAGTAGATCGGCCGATCGAGCCGAGGCGCTGGCAGGTGCGACCGCGCCCGGGCGGCGCTCGCGGTCGTCGCGCGGATCGCCGCCGGCTGCGCCTCGATCATCTCGCGGAGGTGCGACGGCGGTCGCCGACGATCGAGCGGGGGCCGGGGCGTCGAGCGCGGGGGGAGCGGAAACTCGCGCGGCGCGGGACGGACCGGCACGTTCGGTTCGCCCGGGCCGGCCGTCAGCGGAAGTAGCCGGGCGTCGTCGGCGACTCGGCCCGCTTTTCCTCTTCGGGGGTGCCGGCCTCGAGGATGTCGATGGCAAGCAGCGCCGAGAGCGGGACGAGACGGATCCGGCCCTTCACCTCGTGGTTCGAGCCGTCGAGTTCGACGGCGATCGAGTTGTCGCCGGCGATCGACACGAGCCCTCGGAACACCCCGGTCGACTCGATCGCCGAATCGTCCGGACCGGCCGAACGGACTCGGATCTTCGAGTTCGCCGTCAGGGAGATCGTCGCCTTCTTGGCGCCCTTCTCGGCGGCCGTCGGGGTCATCGCCCGCCGCTCCTCGCGCGCGCCGCCGGCGCCGCTCGCGGCGCCGGCTCGGCCGGCAGCTCCCGGGGGCGTTCGCGCTCCTTTTCGATCAACGTTTCGAGATGGTTCACGGTGTCCCGGTAGCGACGCAGGGCGTTCTGGGCGTGCGCCTCGGTGAAGTCCCACGCCCGGGCGAGATTCCCGTAGCGCAGCCGGTACCCCTTCCGCCCCTTGCCGTCGTTGACCTCTCCGACCTCCTCGAGCAGGTCCAAGGTCTTCAACTTGTTGATGTGCCGATAGATCGTCGGCCGCGAGGTCCCGAGGCGCGCCGCGATCTCCTCGACGTACCACGCGCGTTCGGGCTGGGCGACGAAGCACTCCCGAACGAGCCGGAACGCGACGCCCGTCTCGATCGGCCCCTCGGTCGATCGTCCGTCATCCCCTTCGGGCAGGTAGCCGACGAGGCGCAGGAACTCCCGCAGCACTTCGTTCACATCGCCGAGCGGGGTGAGAGGGGTGGTGTAGCGAAGCGGCAGTTCGAACGGCATCGACGACCGGGTATTCGTTCAGCGGTAAATTAAGCCGGTTCCCCGGCCACAACGATAAGTCGGTCGGCGGGCTCGGCCCCCGCCATGGCCGGTGTCGAGTGGGTCGCCCCTTCCACGGAGGACGAAGCGCTCCGCTACTTCTCGAGCGACCCCCCGTCGGCCGTCGTTCCGATCGCGGGAGGGACCGATCTCCTCCTCGACCTCGAGGCGGGCCGGGTGGGGCCGCGCCGTCTCGTCTCGTTGTCCCGGCTCCCGTGGCGGGAGCTAGAGTGGGCGCCGAACGCCCTGCGGATCGGGAGCACCCGGCCGCTGGCCGATATCCAAGCCGACCCCCGCGTGCGCCAAGCGGTGCCCGGCCTCATCGAGGCGATCTTGGCGGTCGGCGGACCGGCGCTCCGCCACCGGGCGACCCTCGGCGGCAACCTCGCGCGGGCGGCCCCCGCCTCTGACGTGATCCCGCTCCTCCTCGCCGTCGGCGCGTCGGTCGAGCTCGTGGGCGCCGACGGGCACCGAACGGTCCCGGTCGACCAGTTCGTTCGCGCCTCGCGGGAGACGGCGCTTCGGCCGGGCGAGCTGATCCGCCGAATCGTGCTGCCCGTTCCGCGCCCGTCCGCCTACCGATGGCACCGGGTCCGTCCGGTGAACGACATCTCCCATGTCGCCGTGGGCGGGTCGTTCGACCCGGGAACCAGCGAGTGGACGGTCGCGATCGGCGGCGTGCCGCCCCGGCCGCAGGTCGAGCGCGACCGGACCCTCGGCGCCCGGCCGAGCGACGCGGCGATCGAGACGTTCGCTCGCGCCGTCGCCGAGCGCGTTCCGTTGCGGGGCGACCTTCGGGCGTCCGAAGGATACCGACGGCGCGTGGTCGCGATCCTCGTCGCCCGAACGATCCGGGCCGTGGCGATGGCCGATCAAATCGGATCCGATCGGGGGTCGGCCGCATGACGTCGGGCGCCCGGGTCTCGCTCGTCGTGAACGGCCGGCGCCGCGAGGTCGCGGACGTGCCGTTCGGGGAACGCCTGCTCGACACCCTGCGCTGGCGGCTTTCCCTCAAGGGAACGAAGGAAGGGTGCCGCGCCGGTAACTGCGGGGCGTGCACCGTGCTCGTCGACGGCCGTCCGATGTTGAGCTGCCTTCTCCTGACGCACGAAGCGAACGGCGCGTCGGTGACGACGATCGAAGGAGTCGAGGCGCTCTCCGTCGGCCGGGCGGTCGTCCGCGCGTTCGAAGCCGAAGGCGGCCTTCAGTGCGGCTACTGTACTCCCGGCTTCGTGATGGCGCTCGTCGGTCATTTGGCGTCCCCGGGCGCCGATCGGAGCCCGGCCGCCGTCCGCGCGGCGCTCGAAGGGAACCTCTGCCGGTGCACCGGCTACGCCTCGATCGTTCGGGCCGCCCAGCGGGCGGCCAAGGAGGTCGCATGAGCTACTCGGTGCGCCCCGACGCCCTCGAGAAGCTCACGGGGCAGGTGCTCTATGGGGTCGATGTCGAGCGTCCCGGCATGTGGTGGGGGGCGCTCGTCCCTTCGCCCGCCGCGGCCGGTCGGCTGGTCGCGATCGACGCCTCCGCGGTCGCGGATGAGGAGGCCGTCGTCGTCACGGCGGCCGACCTTCCCCGGCTCCTCCCGAACGGGTCGGGCGATCCGGAGCGTCCGATCTTCCCCTCGACGGCCGTGCGCTACCGGGGCGAGCCGGTCGCCGCAGTCGCGGCTCCGACGCTCGAGCGGGCCCGGGCCGCCGCCGCGCGGGTGCGCGTGCGCCTCGACGCCGAGGCGCCGGTGGAGGATCTCGACCGACTGTTTCCCGACTGGCCATCGCCCGAGACGATGCGCGACCACCCGCTCGTCAACGGCCACGTGCTCGCGCGATTCGGCCCGGTCGATCGCGCGTTCCGCACCGCCGATGAACTGTTCCAGGAAACGTACCGCACGTCGGGAGTCCATCAGGTGCCTCTCGAACCCCACGCCTGCGTCGCCGACGCGACCGGATCCGTCTGGCACGTCACGACGTCCACGCAGACGCCGTTCGGCTGCCGGGAGGACACCGCGTCGCTTCTCGGGATCCCCGAGTCGTCGCTGGTGGTCGAAGGCAGCTGGGTCGGCGGCGCCTTCGGCTCGAAGGGGTCCGCGCTCCTCGAGCCATACGCGCTCGTGCTTTCCCGGGCCAGCGGCCGACCGGTGCGGCTCGCCTTGAGCTACGCGGAGGAGTTCCAGCTCGGACGGACCACGCTACCGTCGGTCCTTCGGCTCGAAACCGCGCTGCGGAACGGTCGCGTCGTCGGCCGGCGGGCGCGGCTTCTCCTCGACACGGGGGCGTCGCTGCCGGGAGGCGACTTCACGCTCGGGTACGCGGCCGGGTTCCTCCTCGGCCCGTACGGCGCGCCGGCGCTCGAGATCGAAGGCTACGCGATCCGTACCCACAAGCCGCCGTTCGGCCCCCATCGCGCTCCGTTCATCCCGCAAGTCGCCTTCGCCATCGAGTCGCACCTCACCCACCTCGCGGCGCATCTCGGGGAGGACCCGATCCGCCTCCGGCGAGCCACCGTCTGGACGGAAGGGCAGACGACCACGCTCGGCCAGCGCGTCGGTCCGTTCGGCTTGGACCGGTGCCTCGAACGCGCCGCCGAAGTCGTCCGGGCGTGGCGCGTCGATCTGCCCGCCGGCCACGGCGTCGGGACCGGCGCCGGCTTCTGGTCGACCGGCGCCGGGGCCGGCGGCGAAGCCCGGGTCGTGCTGACCCCGACCGCGGTCGAAGTCGAACAGTCGGAGCGGGAGATCGGGAGCGGGAGCGTCCTCCGGGGCGTCGCGGCGGTCGTCGAGCGGGTCCTGGGGCTTCCGCCGTCCCACGTCGTCGTCCGCTACCAAGACACTGCCTCGGGTCCGTTCGACAGCGGCGTCTTCGGCAGCCGGACCGTCGCCGCCCTCGGTCAGGCGGCCGAAAAGGCGAGCCGCCGGCTCCTCACCGTTCTCCAGGAGCGCGCGGGCCTCCGATCGACACCGCGCCTGGCCGTGGCGGACGGACGGATCGTGCTCGAGGCGCCCGGCACCTCGGCGCCGGTCGAGACGTTGTTCACCGACTCCGAGCGCCGCGCCGGCCGACTCGTCGTCGACGGGCGGCATTACGGCCGAGCGGAGGGGGGGATCGACCCGTCCCGGGCCGTGGTCGGGGAGTTCCACCCGTTCACGGACTTCACCGCGGCCGCCCACGTCGCCGAGGTGGAAGTCGACCGGGAGCTCGGGGCCGTCCGCGTCGTCCGCTACCACGCGATCCACGACGTCGGAACGCTCATCGACCGCCGGACGGCGACCGCCCAGGTCGAAGGCGGCGTCGCGATGGGGCTCGGCGAGGCGCTGACGGAGGAGATGCTCTGGCGCGACGACGGCCGCCTCGAGAACCCCGGGCTGCTTGACTACCGTCTGATGACGATCACCGACGTTCCGCCGATCGAGGTCGAATTCGTGGAAGGGTTCCGGGGCGCGGGGCCGTTCGGCGCGAAGGGGCTCGGCGAGATCCCGATCGTGCCGGTGCCGGCGACGATCGCCGCCGCGATCCACGATGCGCTCGGACGGCCGCTCTTCGAGCTGCCGATGACTCCCGAACGGATCGCCCGGGCCCTCGCGGAGCGGACGGTCGACCGGCCGCCGGTCGGCCGCGGTGCGCCGGCGTGAGCGCTTAAGCTCCGGGGCCGTTCGCCCCGACGGCCATGGGGGTCTCCCGGCGCGCGATGCAGGCGATCGCCGACAGCTACGGCGAGGCCGTCCGCGTCGCGACCGTCGGCTCCCATTCGGCGCTCGACATCGCGGACGGCGCGGCGACCGAGGGGTTGCCGACGCTCGTCCTTGCCCAGGCCGGGCGGGAACGGACGTACCGCCAGTACTTCCGCAGCGTCCGCGGGCCGGACGGCACCCTCGAGCGCGGCTGCGTGGACGAGGTCTGGACGTACCCGGCGTTCCGCGACCTCGCGACGCCCGCCGAGCAGGAGCGGCTTCGGGCGGCCCACGCCGTGCTCGTCCCGAACCGGGCGTTCAGCTCGTACGTCCCGCTCGAAACGATCGAGACCGAGTTCGCGGTGCCGATCGTCGGCGCCCGGGCGCTGTTGCGGATCGAGGAGCGGACGGAGCGCGAGAACTACTACACGCTCCTCGAGCGGGCCGGGGTGCGCACGCCGCCGGCCGTCTCCGATCCGGCCGCGATCGACGGCCTGTCGATCGTGAAGTTGCCGCACGCCCGCCGCCGGCTCGAGCGGGGATTCTTCACCGTCGCGAGCGCGGAGGAGTTCCGGGCGAAGTCGGAACGCCTGATCGCGCAAGGCACGATCCGCCCGGACGATCTCGCCCGCGCGCGCATCGAACGGTACATCTTGGGCCCGGTCTTCAACTTCAACTTCTTCTTCTCCCCGCTCGCCCCGCGCACCGATGCGCTCGAGTTGCTCGGCGTCGACGAGCGCCGGGAAAGCTCCCTCGACGGAGTCGTGCGGCTCCCCGCCGCGCAGCAGCTCGAGCTCGGGGAGGCCGCCCGGCTCCCCGACTACACCGTCGTCGGCCACGGCACCCTCACGGTGCGCGAGTCGATCCTCGAGGAAGTGTTCCGGCTCGGCGAGAAGTTCGTCGACGCGACTCGGAGCGCCGCGCCGCCCGGCATCATTGGCCCGTTCTGCCTGCAGACCGTGATCGACCCGGACGGAGTGCCGACCGTCTTCGACGTCGCCGCGCGCATCGGCGGAGGGACGAACGTCCACCTGGCGCTCGGGCACCCGTACGGCAACGCCCTCTACCGCACCCCGATGAGCTCGGGTCGCCGGCTCGCACTGGAGATCCGTCGCGCGATCGGCGAGCGACGCCTGGGGGAGCTCGTCACGTGACCGACGCCGCCAACGGACCGGCGGCCGCGCCGGCGCTCGAGCGGACCGTCCTCGCGCCGTTCCACCGGGCGCACGGGGCGCATCTCGTCCCGTTCGCCGGCTGGGAGATGCCGCTCTACTACTCGAGCATCCTCGTCGAGCACCGCGCGGTGCGCGCCTCGGTCGGGGCGTTCGACGTTTCGCACATGGGGATCCTCGCCGTCCGCGGTCCGTCGGCCGCGGCGCTGCTCTCTCGCCGGACGACGGCGGACGTCGGACGGCTCGGACCGGGGCAGGCGAAGTACGCCTTCGCGCTCGAATCGACGGGCCGGATCATCGACGACCTCCTCGTGAGCCGCCTCCACGGCGACGACGCCGGCGCGACGCCGAGCTACCTCGTCGTGCCGAACGCCGCCCGGACCGCGGAGATCACGGAGATCCTCGCCCAGCACCGCCGGCCCGACACGACGATCGAACGGTGCAACGGGCGGGTGGCGATCGTCGCGGTGCAGGGACCCGACTCTCGAGCGGTCCTGGAGCGGGTGTTCGGCTGGTCGCTCGGGTCGCTCAAGTTCTACCACGCCCGGTTCTTCCCGCTCGCCCCGACGTCCCCGACGAGCCGGGACGGCGCGATCGGCCGGCCGTTCCCCGACGCGCTGGCCGACGACGTCCTGGTCAGCCGCACCGGCTACACCGGAGAGCTCGGCTACGAACTGTTCGTCGCCGGGAACGCGGCCGTCGCCGTCGCCGAGCGGCTCGCGACGGCGGATGTCGTTCCGGCCGGCCTCGGCGCGCGCGACACGCTACGGCTCGAAAAGGGCTACCTGCTCTCCGGGCAGGAGTTCCACCGGGACCGGACCCCGATCGAGGCCGGCCAAGAGCGGTTCGTCGACTGGGACCACGCGTTCTACGGACGGGACGTCCTCGTTCGCCAGCGGGACGATCCGGCGACGGACCGATTGGTCGGGGTGCGCTTGGACGAAGCGGGCGCCGTCCCCCGGCACGGGACCCCGATCCGGGTCGGCGACGGTTTCGCGGGGGCGCTCACGAGCGGCGGCATATCGCCGACCCTCGGCGTCGGGATCGGCCTCGCCTACGTGCCCCGCGCGCTCGCCGTCCCCGGTACTCCCCTCACCGCCGAGATCCGCGGCCGACCCGTTCCCGGCGTGGTCGCCCCGCTCCCGTTCGTCCCCGCCCGGCCGGCGCCGCCGCGGCCGTCGGCATGAACGGCCGGCGGGGTACCATGGGCGCCGGCCGGACCGCCCGGGCGACCGCCGTTCCCCGTCGCGTCGACGTCGCGCTCGCTCGGGTCGCGCTCGCGGAGGATCGCTGGCGCGCCGATCGCACCTCCCGCCGCGTCGTCGCTCCGTCGCTTACCGCCCGCGCGGTGGTCGAGGCGCAGGCTTTCGGCATCGTCTCGGGGCTCGGGTTCGCGACCGCCGTCGCTCGGGCCGGAGGGCTTACCGTTCGCCTCGTCCGACGGGACGGCGATCGGGTCGGTCCCGGGACTCCCGTCCTCCTCCTCGAAGGACCGGCCCGGTCGATCCTGGCCGTCGAGCGGACGCTCTTGAACGGACTCATGCATGCCTCAGGCATCGCCACGCTCACCGCCCGCTTCGTCGAGCGGGCGCGGGCGGTCCGACCCGCTTTTGAGATCTGGGCGACGCGGAAGACGCTGCCCGGGCTCCGCGACCTCGAGAAGGCCGCCGTCGTCCACGGGGGAGGCCGTCCCCACCGGCGGGACCTCGCCGAGGCGCTGCTCCTCAAGACGAACCACCTCGCGCTCGTCCCGCTCGCCCGGGCGGTCGCCCGGGCCCGCCGCGCCCGGCGCCCCCGGGAGCGGGTCGAGGTCGAAGTCCGGTCCCCGGCCGAGGCGCTCGAGGCGGTGCGGGCGGGCGCGGACGCCCTGCTCCTCGACAACACTCCGCCGAGGACGGCTCGCCGGATCGTCGACGCCCTTCGGCGCGCGGGGGTGCGCGACCGGCTCTGGATCGAGGTGTCGGGCGGCGTCGATCTGTCGAACATCGCCGCCTACGCCCGCAGCGGGGCGGACGCGGCGAGCGTCGGCCGCCTGACCCACTCCGCTCCGTCGCTCCCGTTCCACCTCGTGCTTCGCCGGTCCCGTTCCCCTCGGCGTTAAGAGGCCTCGCCGACTAGCAACGTCGCCGGACGATCCCGTGTCGCTCGAAGCGGAGGTGCTCCGCCTCAAGGAAGACCGTCGCGCGGTCCTGCTCGCCCACAACTACCAGCGGGGCGAGGTCCAGGACGTCGCCGACTACGTCGGCGACTCGCTGTACCTGGCCCGGAAGGCGATGGAGTCGGACCGACCGGTGATCGTCTTCGCCGGGGTGCGGTTCATGGCCGAGACCGCGAAGATCCTGAACCCGACGCGCACCGTGCTCCTTCCCGACCTCGGGGCCGGCTGCAGCCTCGCCGACTCGATCACGGCCGATCAGCTGCGCGCGTGGAAGGCCGAGCACCCGGGCGCCGTCGTCGTCGCCTACATCAACACCTCGGCCGACGTCAAGGCGGAGAGCGACTACATCTGCACGAGCTCGAACGCCGAGCGCGTCGTCCGGAGCATCCCTGCCGACCGCGAGATCTTGTTCCTCCCCGACATGTTCCTCGGCGACTATCTGCGGCGGCGGACGGGGCGACGCCTGCACCTGTGGGCCGGCGACTGCCACGTCCACGCCCGCCTGCGGCCGGAACGGCTCGAGGTGGCGCGCGCGGCGCATCCCGGGGCGACCGTCGTGGCGCATCCGGAGTGCGGTTGCACCTCCGAGGCGCTCCCGCACGTCGACCGGGTCCTCTCCACCGATGGGATGCTCCGGTTCGCCGAGTCGACGCACGATCGCGAGGTCCTCGTCGCCACGGAGATCGGGATCCTCCACCGGATGCGCCGGATCAACCCGTCGACGGCGTTCGTCCCGATCGACGACGGGGCGGTCTGCCCGTTCATGAAGACGATCGACCTCGAGGACGTCCGCAACTCGCTGCGCGACCAGCGCTACGTCATCGACGTCGACCCGGCCGTGGCGGACCGGGCGCGCGCGGCGCTCGCCCGGATGGTCGCGGCGTGAGCCCGCCGCCGGCGAGCGCGGGACCCGGATCGGCGGCCGTGTTCACGACCGCTGCCGCCCCGACGCCGGCCCGCCGGGCGAACCCGAGAGCGATGTCGCCGGTCGCCCGGTCGGCCGCCGCTCCGATCCCCGTCGGGAGATGGAGCCGGATCCCCCGTTCGACCGCGCGCCGGGCCAGCTCCGGGCCGAGGCGGCCCGGGCCCGGTCCGACCTCCAGGGCGACCCCGGTCCGCGCGGCGAGGTCGAAGACCGCCGCCCGCTCCGATTCGCTCGCGAGGGAAAGGTGGGCCCCGAGCCCGGCGCGGCCGGGCCCGCCGGGGCCGGCCGGTCGAACGACGCGGCCGGTGCGGATCACGTAGTCGCCGGTCCGTTCGCCGTCGGACGGCTCCGGCGCCCCGAACGGCACCTCGACGGCCCGATAGAGCCGGATCCCCGGGACCGCCGCGGTCCGGATTGCCCGGTCGACTTCGGGGGCGACGACGTCTTGTGCGCCGTCCGCGTCGACGGTGCGCACGACCACGCCCAGGTACGACAGGCCCCGCCGAACCCCCTCCGCCGCGAGCGCCGCGACGTCGTCGGGACCCCGGGCCGCGTCCCAGTGGACGTGGAGGTCGCCCCGCACGGTCGAACGCTCGACGAGTTCGGGGAGTCGGCCGCGACGGGCGAGGTCGATCTCACCCCGGTCTTCGCGCAGCTCGGGCGGGATCACCGGCAGGCCGAGCGCGGCGTAGACGTCCGCCTCGGTCCGTCCGGCGACGCGTTCGTCGCCTCGATAGACGCCGTACTCGTTGATCTTGAGCCCGGCCTCGCGGGCGAGCGACCGGAGCCGGACGTTGTGCTCCTTCGACCCGGTGAAGTACTGAAGCGCCGCCCCGAACGATTCCGGTGCAACGACGCGGACATCGATCTGGAGCCCGTCCCGCGTCCGCACGGTCTCTTTCGTCGGTCCGCGCAGCACGACCTCCGCGACGATCGGAAGCGCGCTCACCACGTCGAACACCGCCGCGGGGGTGCGGGACGTCACGAGCAAATCGACGTCCCCGACCGTCTCCCGGAACCGGCGGACGCTGCCCGCGACCTCCGCCTCGTCGACAACCGCCCGGCGGCGGAGCGTCTCCGCGAGCTCCACGGCGACCGGGTAGACCGATTCGATCGGCCGTCGCCGGCCCGCCTCGGGCCGTTCGGAGGCCGCCCGGAGGGCGGCCGCGATCTTGGCGAGGCGCGTCGGCCCGAAGCCGGCGACGCCGCGGAGCCGCCCGTCGGCGATCGCCGCCGCGAGCGGCCCGGGGCCGTCGACGCCGAGCTCGACCCACAAGCGGCGGGCGGTCTTCGGACCGATCCCCTCCACCGCGAGCAGCGCGCGCACTCCTTCGGGCACGGTCTCGCGCACCCGCTCGTAGTAGTCGATCCGGCCCGTCCGCAGGTACTCCTCGATCTTTTCGGCGATCGCGTCGCCGACCCCCGGGATCGACCGGAGGTCGCCGCGCGCGGCGATGGCGCGCACCTCGTCGCCGAGGCTCTCGAGCGAGCGGGCCGCCCGACGGTACGCCTCCGGCTTGAACCGCTCGCCGGCGAGGTCGAGTAGGTCGGCGATCGACCGGAAGATCGCCGCGAGCTCGTCGCCGGTCCCCACGGCGCCTCGCAAGCCGCTAGGCGCGCGCGGACGCCCGCGCCTCGATCCACGAGCGCCGTTCGACGGTGCGGAAACCGAGCGCGTCGTACAGGTCCCGGGCCTCCCAGTTATCTTCGCGCACCCAGAGGCCGGTGCGCGCGCCCGCCTCCTTCGCCGCTAAGATGCCGGCCACGGTGAGGCCGAGGCCGAAGCCGTGGTGGCGGGCCTTCGGCGCGACGTACACCCCGCCGAGGACCCAGAGCGCCGGGTGGCGGACTTGGGCCCGGGCGACCCCGACCAAGTCGTCCCGGTCGAACGCGCCCCAGACGCGCTCGCGGTCCAGGTCGACCGTCGCGTAGCCCGACACGATCGGGTCGGCTTGGCGGGTCGCCCAGGCGCTGAGCGTCGGCAGGTCGGCGCGCGTGAGCGGGCGGATCCGCGAGTCCGCTTCGGGAAGGTGCTTGGCGCGCGGGTCGAGGAGCTGGCCCAAGATCGGGAACGCCGGCGCACCGGCGAGCGCCTTGCGTACCTCGTAGGAGAGCTCGTCCGGCACGATCGCGACGAGCGGCGGAGACGGGAGGTGAGGCAGGAACGCGAGGGTGCGCCGATCGCCGCCGACCCAATGGACGACGTGCATCGCGGGGTTTCCCTTCCAGAGCAACAGGTAGCCGATCGTCGTCTTTCCGTCGTGGCAAGAGAGGAAGTCGGCGCGGTCGGGGTACTCAGCCAAGTCCCATACGCCGAAGGCATGGGTGAGCGGCTCCGAGGCGAAGGCCCGGTCGAGCCACGCCTTATCGATCCCCGGACGGACCGTCGGGGCGCTCTCCATCGCGCCCCGGCCACGTCGCGAAAGTAGTTAGGCGTACAGGGTACGGCCGCGCCCCCCGACCCGGGGGCGCAAACGTAACCCTCGCACCGCGCGTGGAGGCCCGGATGTCGGCCGGACCGTCCGCGACCCTCGCTGATGATCTCGAACGGTTGTACGCGGAGTTCCGGTTCGACCGCTCGCTCGAGCACGACCCGCTCGGCACCCTGCGCCCGTTCGCCCGCGACCCCCGCCGTGCCGAGGTCGCGGGTGCGCTCGGCTCCGTCCTCGCCGTCGGGACCACCACCTCGATCCAGCGGGCGATCGCGACCGTGACGCGCGCGGCCGATGGCGACCTCGCCGCCGTCGTCGAACCGGATCACGCGCGCGCGATCGCGCGGCGCCTCCGCGGCTTTCGCCACCGATGGATCCGCGGCGATCAGCTCGTCTACCTGTTCGGCCGTCTGACGGCGCTCTACCAGCGGGGGGAGACGCTCGAGCGCGTGTTCGCCACCGGCTTTGCGGACGGCGGCTTTGCGGGCGGCCTCGACCGGCTCGCCCGGTACCTTCGGAGCGGACCGGCCCGCGCGCCGGCCGGCTACGCCCGCCTCTTCCCGAGCCCGCTCGACCCGACTCGAAGTGCCTGCAAACGCTCGACGCTCTTCGTCCGCTGGATGGTCCGCGACCGCTACCCGGACCTCGGCGTCTGGACGACCGTCCCGACCGGCGAGCTGAGGGTCCCGCTCGACCAGCACGTCTTCTGGATCGCCCGGAACATCGGGCTCACCGACCGGCGCACCCCGAGCTGGGCGGCCGTGGAGGACGTCACCGAGGCGCTCCGCCGCATCGATCCGATCGACCCGGTCCGGTTCGACTTCGTCCTCTGCCACACTGGCGTCTCCAAGGCGTGCCCGAAGCGGCGCGAGATCGTCCGGTGCGCGCCGTGCGCGTTGCGGCCGGATTGCCGGCTCTGGCGCCGGGTGAGGGCGGCGTGACCGCGCCCGTCCCGATGATCGATCCCGGCCTCGCCACGCGGTTCCAGACCGAGGGGGCGCGCATCGCTTGGCGCGACGCCCCCGACGATCCGCCCGGCCGGCCCGGGCGGATCGCCCACCTGTACGAAGAGGAGGCGCGCGTCGAGCGCGGTCGGACGGACGACGGCGCCCTCGTCCTGCGGACCGATTCGGGGCCGCTCGGCGCGCTCGTCGTCGTGCTCGAGTGGCTGTCGAGCGGGTGCGCGCCGACCGTGGGAGCGATCCCGGCGGGCGACGATCCGGCGTTCCCCGCGGGCGGCCTGTGGGCGGCGTTCGGCGGGAGGGCTACCGCCGGGACGTCGGTCCCGCTGCGCGAGATCGTCGAGCTCGCGCGCTACGCGCTCCGCTGACCGGCCCCGACCGGCCGCTCAGGAGCAGCCGCTCGTTGCGCCGCAGACGGTGCAGGCGTAGCAGGTCCCCGATCGGACCATGATCCCGCCGCAGATGTGGCAGCTCGGGGCGTCGTCGCTGACCCCGCCCGGGGGCGGGGGCGCGAAGGCGTCGAGCGGCTTCGTCTCGTACTTCGTCGCGGGCCCCGCCGACGACGAAGCGACCGGGCCGGCACCGTGGCCGTTGCCGTTCGCTTCGCCGTTCTCGAGCCCGATCGCCCGACGTTCGTCTTCGGTCAGGAACTCCGCGGCGAGCCAACGGGCGACGTAATCCGGGATCGACTTCGCGAACCGGATCTTCGGGTGGTTGGTGGCGCCGGCCGGCTCGAAACGCAGGTGGGCGAGCTTGCGGACCAGGTCCTTCAACGGGACGCCGTGCTGGAGCGCCATCGACATCGAGATGCCGAGCGAGTCCATCAGGCCGTTCACCGTCGATCCTTCTTTCGTCACGCGGAAGAAGATCTCGCCGGGCCGTCCGTCCGGATAGAGGCCGACCGTGACGTAGCCGTCGTGCCCGCCGACCTGGAAGTGGTGCGTGATCGCCTTGCGCTCGTCGGGGAGGCGCTCGCGCGCCGGCCCGCGCGGACCGACGGGGGTCGTCGGGGCGGCGGCCTTCCCCTTCGCCGTCTCGTACGGCTGGGACGCCTTGCAGCCGTCCCGGTAGAGGGCGACGCTCTTGATCCCGAGCCGCCACGCTTCGAGGTAGATCCGCTCGATATCCTCGACGGTCGCCTCGTGGGGGAGGTTGATCGTCTTCGAGGCGCCGCCCGACAAGAACGGCTGGACCGCGCCGAGCATGCGGAGGTGGCCCATCGGCGCGATCGTGCGGGAGCCGCCCGACGGCGCGAGCGCGCAGTCGAACACGGGGAGGTGCTCGGGCTTGAGGCCGGGAGCCCCTTCGATCGACCCCGTCGACTCGACGTGCGCGACGATCGATCGGATCGCCTCCGGCGAGTATCCCAAGCTGGCGAGGGCGTCCGGCACGGTGCGGTTCACCATCCGCAGGACTCCGCCGCCGACCAAGTTCTTCGTCTTGACGAGGGAGAGCTCCGGTTCGAGCCCGAGGGTGTCGCAGCCCATGAGCAGCCCGATCGTCCCCGTCGGGGCGATCACCGAGATCTGGGCGTTGCGGTACCCCCACAGCTCCCCGGCCTTCACCGTCTCGCGCCAGCGGTCGGCGGCCGCGCGGGCGTAGGCGACGAGGCGCGCGTCGTGCGGTTCGATCTTCTCGGCGGCTTGCGCGTGCTTGCTCATCACCCGCAGCATCGGGCTGCGGTTCTTCGCAAACCCCGGGAACGGTCCCATCCGCTTCGCGATCTCGCTCGACATGTGGTACCCTTCGGCGGAGAGGAACGCGGAGAGGCTCGCCGCGAGCGCCCGCCCGCCGTCGGAGTCGTAGGCGAGCCCGTAATGCATGATGAGCGAGCCCAAGTTCGCGTAGCCGAGCCCGAGGGGCCGGAAATCGTGGGAGTTCTGGGCGATCGCAGCCGTCGGGTAGCTCGAGGCGTCGACCAAGATCTCCATCGCGAGGATCATCGTCCGGACGGCGTCCCGGAACCGATCCAGGTCGAACGCACCGCGTTCGTCCAGGAACTTCATCAGGTTGATCGAGGCGAGGTTGCACGCGGTGTCGTCTAGGAACAGGTACTCGCTGCACGGGTTCGAGGCGTTGATCCGCCCCGACATCGGCGACGTGTGCCAGTCGTTCGTGATGTCGTCGAACTGCACGCCGGGGTCGCCGCACCGCCACGCCGCGTAGGCCAGCTTGCGCCAGAGGTCGCGCGCGCGGTACGTCTTCGCGACCGCGTGATCGGTTCGGTTGTACGTCTTCCATTCGCCGTCATTCACGACCGCCTCCATGAAGGCGTTCGGGATTCGGACCGAGTGGTTCGCGTTCTGGTAGGCGATCGAGGCATAGGCGCTGTCCGGATCCGTCCCGTCGAAGTTCGACGAGTACCCCTCCCGGATCAAGGCGAGCGCCTTGTCTTCCTCCTTCACCTTGCAGTCGATGAACTCCTCGATGTCGGGGTGGTCCATGTTGAGGATCACCATCTTCGCGGCGCGGCGCGTCGTTCCGCCGCTCTTGATGACCCCCGCCAGCGCGTCGAAGGCCCGCATGAACGACACCGGACCGCTCGCGATCCCGCCGCCCGAGAGCCGTTCGTGGCTGCCGCGCAGGGCGGAGAGGTTGGAGCCGGTCCCGCTACCGCCCTTGAACAGGCGACCTTCGCTCGTCGCGAGGGCGAGGATCGAGTCCATGTCGTCGGTGACCGACTGGATGAAGCACGCCGAGCACTGCGGCGGCTCCCGCACGCCGACGTTGAACCAGACGGGGCTGTTGAACGCCGCCATCTGGTGGACCATCAGGTACGAGAGGCTCTCTTCGAGCGTGGTCGCCTCTTCGGCAAGGTCGAGGTAGCCGAGCTCGAGCCCCTTCTGGGCGATCCAGTGGCAGACCCGCCGGATCATCCCTTCGACGGAGTTTTCCTTGCGGCCCTGGATGATGCGGAAGTACTTCGACGCGGCGATGTTCACCGCGGTGTCCGACCAGCTCTTCGGCGCGCGGATCCCCTTCAGCTCGAAGATGACCTTGCCGTCCGCCCCCTTGATGACCGCATCGTGAGTGCGCCACTCGACGGTGTCGAACGCGGTCTGGCCCCGCGGGACGAGCCGCGGGACCGGGATCGGCTCTCGCCCGAGCCGTGCCGCGGCTCGCTCGGTCGGTTCGTCGGAAGGAGCAGCCGATCTCTTTCGTGCAATTGCCATGTTGGCCTCGGTGGACAGCCGTGCGAACGGGCGACTCGGTCGTCGATCCGCTAGCGAATCGCGCCCGTCGGCTATCTCCCCACCGCCCAGGGGATGAAACGGCTCCGGGGAGGAGGTGTTTCACCCCGAGGACGAAGGGAAATCTTCGGCGTTGGCGTCTCGCGAGGCACCCGTCGCGGACCCTCCGAGGGCCCCGGACGTGTCCGTACTATTTGGGTGCTTCGACGGAAATCGTGCGCTCGGCGGTCGTCGCACGCCGAACTCCTTTCCAGAGTCACGCTCTGGCCGGTCGACGCCCCCGCGCGTCGGGACCCGACCGGCCGTCCGCCGACTCCCCGCTGTCGAAGAGCCCGGCGGAAGCGAGGACATCCTCGTGGGAACGCGCGATCGCCCGGCGGGAAACCTCGCGCGGATCGACGAAAGCGAGATCGATCCACGCCGCAGGGCGGGGCCGCTCGCGTTCGGGCAGCGAACCCCGGAACAGGAATTCTAGGTCCCAGTGTCGAGGCCGGTCGGGAAACCGTTTAGGGGTGTAGACCTCGGAGACGACGAGCGGCCCGTCGAGGCGCTGGGGCGGCCGCTCGAGCTGCTCGCGCACGATCCGCGCGGCCGCCTCTTGGGGGCTCTCCCCGAAGAGGAGGTGCGACGACGGGAGCATCCAGCCGTGGCGGTGCGCCTCGACCCGCGACGCATCGAGAGCGCCGAGCCGCTCCCAGTCGGCCGCGGGATTGAGGCGGCCCATCAGCACGCGGTGGGGCTTCTCCCGGGAGGTCAGGAGAACGAACGCGGAGAGGCAGAAACCGCCCTCCGGAACTTCGGGAAAACCGAACGCGGCGGTCTCGGGCGAACGCGAGAACCGACAGAACCGCCGTCGCTCGCTCACGGGAGCCGGGCTCCCCGGCCGTCGGAAGGCGGGGGGTCCGCCGGCGGCGGGACCCCCGGGAGCAGCCGCATCGTGCACGGCATCGTGACCCCGCACTCCCCGCAGAACCAGCCTTCGTCCGCGACCCAGAGCACGGCGCCGCACCGGTCGCACTTGGTCGGGTCGTCGGAGTCGTACCGGCACGGCATGAACAACGAGGAGCGCCGCCCGCTCTTAGGGGCTGCGACGGATGGAGTCGGCCGTTGGCCTCCGTTCGTACGCGCGACTTGGGGGAGGACAACGGGGCGGTGGGCGCGACCCCCGCTCCGTGGGCTTCGGGGTCACCGAGCGCTCTCGACGACCGTCGGTCGGTGAGGGAACGGGCGACCCCTTCGACGGTCGAACTCCGAGTCGGCACCGCGCTCGACCGGGGCCGATCGCCGGGCCGGGTCGAACGGACGGGCGAACAGCCCGTCCACCCGATAGCAGGCCGGCCATCCAGGAGGGCCGAACTCCCGCCGTTACCCCCCCCGCCAACGGACGAAGCCCGTCGGAACTCCCGAGCGAAAAGAAAACGGAACCTTCCCCGAAGGGAAGGTTCCTCCGAAATCGCGCGACCGCCGTCTAGGCGTTCTTCATCTTCGCGCGGGCGACGTACCCCTGCTTGTTCAGGAAGTACATGTAGCCGTCCTCGCGCGTGATCTTCTCGGTGCCGACGCGGCTCTTGCGGCCGGACTTGTTGAGCTTGGTCGGCGTCCGCCACATGTACCCGTCCTTGCCGAGGTAGTACAGGTAGCCTTTCTCTCGCTTGATCTGCTCCTTTCCAACGCGTTCCGCCATAGTGGGCGACCTCAGTCGGCGAGAGAGAACCCCTCCTATTTAGAAGTACGGGCGCACTGCTCCCGAGAAAAGCGGTTTCCCCTCTCGAAAAACCGCGGCCGGTTCGACGCCGATCCGGTACGGGATCTCCCGCACCCGGCGCACCGGAAACAGCGCGAAGTCGGCGGGTCGGCCCGGGGTCAGCCGTCCCGCGACCCCTTCGAGACCGACCGCCCAGGCCGCGTTGACCGTCGCCGCCGTGAGCGCCTCGGCGGGGGTCAGGTGCGCGGAGTAGACGGCGTGGTTCAGCGCGATCGGCATCGATTCGACGTAGGAGTTCGGCGAGCAGTCGGTTCCGAGGGCGACCGCGACGCCGGCGTCGACGAGCTCGCGGCCCGGACTCCGTCGGGAGGCGAGCGACGCAAACGGCGTGACGGGGAGGATCACCGCGGTCACGCCCGCGCGCGCGAGCTGTTCCCGGTCGCGCGCCGTCGCGGCGAGAAGGTGGTCGGCGGAGCGGAGGCGAAGGCGAGCGGCGAGCGCCGCTCCGCCCGAACGGACGAACTCATCGGCGTGGATCTTCCCGTCGAGCCCCGATTGCCGCGCCGCGGTGAGGATCGCCCGCGACTCGCGCGGCGAGAAGAACCCCGGCTCGCAGAAGACGTCGACGAACCGCGCGAGCCGCTCCCGGGCGACCGCGGGTACCGTGCGTCGGACGATCTCGTCGACGTAGCGGCGCCGATCCGAACGCCGCTCGTCGGGCACGGCGTGCGCGCCGAGATACGTCGCGACGACCCGGGGGCCCCGCCGCCGGCGACCGAGGCGGCCGATCACCCGCAGGAGCCGCAGCTCGCCCGCGTGCGAGAGCGCGTAGCCGCTCTTCACCTCCACCGCCGTCGTGCCGTGCCGGGCCATCCGTCCCAGTCGGGCGGCCGCCGCGCGCTCGAGCTCAGCGTCGCTCGCGTGCCGGGTCGCGCGCACGGTGGCGTACAGCCCGCCCCCCGAACGGGCGATCTCGCCGTACGAGGCGCCCGACAGCTTCCGTTCGACCTCGTCCGATCGGTCGCCGAAGAAGACCGCGTGGGTGTGAGCGTCCACAAACCCGGGAACGACGACGCTCCCCGCTGCGTCGAACCAACGCCCTCCCGGACGGCGCCGGACGAACCGGTCGAGGAGGCGATCCGGCCCGGTCCAGACGACGCGGCCGGCATCGACCGCCAACGCCGCCTCCTCCACGATCCCGAGGTCGCGGGCCGCCGCTCCCCGGCGGGGGCCGGGTGGGCCGGCGAGCGTGGCGAGTTGGCCGATCCCGCGCACGACGGTTTCGGCCCGGATCATGGCTGCCGGACAAGGTGCTCGGCTAGGTCCCGCGCCGCGAACGACGACGGAAAGATGCGTCGGGCCTCTTCGGCGAGGGGGTCGACGTCCTTGTACCGGGACGAGAAATGGGTGAGATAGAGCGTCTGGACATGGGCCGAACGAGCGAGCTCGGCGGCCTGCTGGGCGGAGGAGTGGCCCCACTCGTTCGCCTCCGCCGCCAGGTCGTTCATCACCGTCGCCTCGTGGACGAGGACGAGGGCTCCCGACGCGAGGCGCTCGATGTCGGGCGTCGGCGCGGTGTCTCCGGAGTAGACGACGGAGCGGCCGGGACGCGGGGGGCCGAGGACGTCCTCCGGGTGGACGACGGTCGATCCTCGCCGGACCGATCGGCCCTGTTCCAGGTCCGCGAACGCGCGTCCCTCAATGCCGAGGGCCCGGGCCCGTTCGACGTCGAAGCGGCCCCGCTTCGGGGCTTCCTCGAGCCGGTACGCCAGGCTCGGCACCGGGTGGTCGGCCCGGGCAGTCCGGACGGTGTAGCCGTCGAGCTCGAGCGACTCGCCGGCCGAGAGGGCGTGGACCGTGATCGGAAACCGCTGGGTGTAGTAGCCGAGCGCGAGCGCTCGGCCGACCATCTCCTTCGCATCGGTCGGCCCGTAGATGTCGAGCGGTTCGGTCCGATGGTTGAGGTTCATGCTCTGGACGAGGCCCGGGAGCCCGAGGAAGTGGTCGCCGTGGAAGTGGGAGAGAAAGATCCGGCGGACCCGCATGAACGAGGCGACGGAGTGGAACAACTGGCGCTGCGTTCCTTCGCCGCAGTCGAACAGGACGAGCTCCCGATCGAGTTCGACCGCGAGCGCGCTTGCATTGCGCTCCTTCGTCGGCCAGGAGCCGGCCGTGCCGAGGAACGTGAGCCGCATGACGCGCCGCTACGGGCCAAAGGTAGATGAATTGGCCCGGGCCGTCCTCCGCCCCAACTCTAAAGCTACAAGTACCTCGGCCGGCCCTCCCAAATCGCGCATGGTCGACTGGGACGAGGTCGAACGCCTTCGGGAGAAGGGGTGGGACTGGGACCGGATCGCCCGCGACCGCCGCGTGAACTTCCGCGCGGACCCGTCGCTCGGCGCCCCGGGGCGGGCGCTGCGGATCCTCTACCGGCGCCGCCGCCGCGAGACGGACGAGGAGGAGCCGCCGGTGTCCAAGCGGGCCCGCGAGGAGCGCGAGAAGAAGTGGCCGCTGCAGCGGATCGCCCTCATCCTCACCGCGCTCTTTGGCCTCTGGGCGGCCATCGCGTGGGCCGCCCCGTCCCCGGTCGGCGTGTTCGTTCCGGCGCTTCCGTACCTCGCGCTCGCGTTCGTCGTGAGCGCGTTCGTCCTCTTCTTCTCGCTGTGGCGGAATCACCGTCGCCACGGGGAGTACGGCCTGCGCGCGTGGACCCGCGGCGCGATCGCGGGCGGCATCGTCCTCGGTCTCGTCATCGCCGGGAGCTTCGGCGTCGCGGGGATCGCTGCGGGGTACCCGTACTTGCCGCCGTTCACCACGCCTCAGCCCCAAGGGTGGGCCCGGGTCAGCGTGTCGCCGTGGCAGGTGAACGGCGTGCCGGTCTTCTTCTTCTACGGCAGCGTCGCCTGCCCGTTCTGCTCGGCGTCGAGCTGGGCGATGTGGGGCGCCCTACGCGCGTTCGGCAACTTCTCCGGGGTCACCTACGGCTACTCGAGCTCGACCGACGTCTACCCGAGCACGCCCGAAGTCGTGCTCGGCGGCAGCACGACGTATTCGAGCCGCTGGGTGTCGCTGCAGGTCGCCGAGTCGATGGATTTCAACACGATCATCGCCCCGCCCACCGCCAACCCGTACCAGGCCGCCTACGTCACCGCCTACTCCGGCGGGTCGATTCCGTTCGTCGTCGTGAACGGCTGGTGGGTCCATGGGGGCTCCACCCTGATCGACCCGGCGGGACTGGCGACGTGGGCGGGCGGCGCGAACGGCGGGGCGACCGCCGTCGCGAACCAGGTCGTCTCGCAGAGCGGCGGCGCGTTCACCCTGATCGAGACGCAGATGTGGATCATCGAGGCGCTCATCGTGAAGGCGAACGGCGGCCACGGCCCCGCCGCGGTCCTGAGCAATCCGAACGTGCAGAACTGGATCGGCCAGTTCAGCTAGCGGGAGACCCCTCGGGGCGGGCGGATCGGGAGCATGCGGACGAGCGATTGGCGGCTGTTCGTCTACCTCGCGGCCGGCATCGGCCTCATCATCTCGATCTACGCGGCCGCCGAGACGTTGAATCCGGCGCTCCAGAGCCTCTGCTCGGTCAACGGATTCATCTCATGCGCCAAGGTTGCGACGAGCGGCCGGACGACGACGTTCGGGGTGCCGGATTGGCTGATCGGCGTTCTCGGGTTCGTCGCGCTCCTCGCCGCCGCGGCGTGGGCCGAACAGCGGCGCGACCTCTTCGCCACGACGCCGCTCTTCGTCCTCGCTGTCGGCGCCGTCGCCTTCTCCGCCTACTTCGCGTACGTCGAGCTCGCGCTCGTCGGCGCGCTCTGCCTCGTCTGCTTCGCGGCGTACGGGGCGGGCGTCCTCACCTTCGTCGGTGCCACGGTCCTGTTCGGCCGCGCCTACCGTCGGGCCCACCGGCCCCCGGGGCCGAAGGGCCGGACGGCCGCTCCCGAGAACTCGGGCGACGGTGCGGTCGCCCGTCCGACCCGTCCGGGGTAGTCGAACCGGGTCGGCGGAGCCGTCGCCCTCGGGGCCGTCTTCCGAACGACCGAGCCCCTCGCGGGTCGCCCGTCCCGGTGCGGCCGACCGCCGTCAAGAAACCGCCCGGTCTCGCGTCGGTGCGAGTTATATACCCGACCTTGCTCGGCCCGCCCGGGACGGCCTATGGTTTCGGACACGGTCCAGGCGTACGAAGCGCTCGCCGCGGGCATCGCCATCGCCGGCGGATTGATCGGGACGGGGATGGCCCAATCGGGGATCGGCGCCTCGGGGATGGGGATCATCGCGGAGAAGCCCGAGAAGTTCGGTCAAGTGCTGTTCTTCTTCGTCATTCCCGAGACGCTCTGGATCATCGGGTTCGTGCTGGGGATCATCCTGCTCCTCAACATCCTGTAGGGTCTCGGCGCGACCAGGACGACGATGACGCTCGAGCGCCTCGTCGAGGAGATTCGGGCGCGGGCGGAGAGCGAGATCGCGGCGGTCCAGAAGGCCGCCGAGGCGGAGGCGCAGGCGATCGAAGCCGAGCGGGCCCGCCGCTTGGACGCGTTGCGCCGGGAACTCCGCCAAGCGACCGACCAGGAGATCGCTCGGGAGCGCACGCAGCGGATCTCGGCCGCGCGGCTCGAGGCGCGCCAGCGGCTCGACGCGGCCCGAGAGGCCCGCCTCGAGCGCGGGATTGCCGAGACCCGTCGCCTGCTCGCGGAGTTCACGGCGTCGCCCCGCTACGCCGCTACGCTCGCCCGGATGGTCGAGGAGGCCCGTCGAGTCCTCGGCCCGGAGTTCAAGGTCGAGGGCCGGCGCGAAGACGCCTCCCTCCTGCGCGAGGCGGCCGGCGCCGCGTTCGACCCGACGCCCCGCCCGATTCTCGGGGGCCTCATCGCCCGGACGGTCGACGGGCGGCGGGAGCTCAACCTGTCGCTGGACGAGCTACTGCGCCTTCGGGAAGACCGGGTGCGCGCGCGACTCGCTTGAGGGGGGTGCGTCGGCGTGGCCGCCTCCCCGTACGCGGTGGCGCTCGGCCGCCTGCGCTCCGACTTCCCGGCGTTCTTCTCCCCGGAGACGTTCGCCCAGCTCCTCGCCACGCGGGACCTCGACGCCCTGCTCCAGTTCCTCGAATCGACCCCGTACGGGCCCGAAGTGAACCAAGCGCGGGCGACGCACCAAGGGATCGCGCTGGTCGAGATCGCCCTCAACCGCACGCTGATCCGCCGCAACCACCTCGCCTGGGCGGCGACCCCGTTCGCCGGACGCGCCGCGGTCGGTGCGTACCTCCGACGGTGGGACCTCGAGAACCTGGAGCTGATCTTCGCCTCCCGTCTCGAGGGCCGGACCGTCTCGGAGACCGACGACCACCTCATCTCGAGTCGCGAACGGCCCGCGGGGCTCGCGGGCGGCGTCCTCACGCTCGACGACTACCGCGCGCTCCTCGAGCAGCCGACCGTCGAAGCGCTCGCGAGCGCGCTCGTCAGGTTCGGCTACGGCGCGACGATCTTGCCGCTCGTCGAAGAGTTTCGCCGGACCCGCGACATCTTTCCGCTCCGCTTCGCGCTCGAGGCGGATTACTACCGGACCGTCCTCGACGCCCTCAAGTTCTTCCAAGGCGACGAAGGGATCGTCCGCCGGTTCGTCCAGAGCGAGATCGACGTCCGCAACGAGCTCGTCGCGCTCAAGGGGAAGCTCGCGGAGCTGCCGTTCGATCGGGTCGCCGTCCGGTTCATTGACGGCGGGACGCTCGCCCGGTCGACCTTCGAGGAGTGGTACGCGAGCGGAGGGCTCCCGGCGCTCCTCGACCGGATCGGTTCGACGCTCGCCCCGCCGGCCCCGCTCGCCGACGTCTACCGCGCCTCCGACGGCTTGGCCGAGGTCGAGGCGATCCTCTGGCGGGAGCGCGCCCGGGCGGAGTTCGCCCGCCTGCGGAGCTTCCCGCTCAGCCTGAGCGTGATCTTCGCCTACCTGCTCCGGGCCGAGCTCGAGTGGCGCGACGTGCGCCGGATCGCGTTCGCCCGCCTCTACGGCGTCCCGCGCGAGAAGGTCGAGCCGCTGCTCGTCGTCCCCCGCCTGTAGCGCGGCGGGCGCCGGCGCGGGCCCGCTCGCGGAGCAGTTCGACGAGCACCGCCGCGTTCGAGTGCCGGGCGTCGCGCGCGGCGTAGACGAGCGTGACCGTTCCGCGGCGGCCCTCGGCGACGAGGCGGTCGACCAGCTCGGCCCGTTCGGCGAGCTCCGCGCGGTACGCCCGGCGGAACGCGGGAAACTTCGCCGGGTCGTGGCCGAACGCGCGCCGAAGCCGGTCCGACGGGGCGAGTTCGCGCCACCAGCCGTCGAGGCGGAGCGCCGTCTTCGCGAGGCCGCGCGGCCAGAGCCGGTCGATCAGGTAGCGGCGCCCGTCGTCCGGGCGGGCCGGGTCGTAGGCGCGCGCGGTCCTAAACGGCATCGGCGCCGGGAAGGGAGCCCGCCGCTTGACGTTTCGCTCCGCCCGGCCGGAACAACGGCCGCGGGACGCCGGCCGGTCCGGCTACGGAAGCGCCCGGCGGCCGGTCGCGTCGCGCACGTCCGCGAACGCAGGGGCCGGCTCCGTGTACTTCCGCTCGGATCCGAACGGATGGAACCCGCGCCCGTTCCCGTGGTAGAACTTGGAAAAGTACTCGACGAAGATGAGCCGGGCGCCTTGGATCCCGGGCTCGAAGACGCCGAGGATCGTGTTGAACGTCTGGCCGACGACGAGGATCACGAGGCCCAGGACGAGGTAGGCGGGGGCGGCGGCGCCGAACTGCCCGCCCGCGATGTCGTTGAAGACGAGGGCGAGGATCACCGACGCCAAGAGGATCCCGATCAGCCGCGTGTACGACAAGATGTGGCTCACGACCTCGATGAGCCCCATCGCACCGGTCTGCACGCCCTCGAGGCCGATGAGGAGGGCGAGTCCCGCGCCCATCAGGCCGACGTAGGCGCCGAGGAACGGGTTGCCCGTGAACGACGTCTGGTGGCGGAGGACGGCGAGACCGAACTCGGCGAGCCCCCAGGCGAAGAGGATCCCCCCGACCTTGGCGAACGCGCCGCGACGGTGGCCCGTATACCACTCTTGGATCGCGCCGAAGAGAAAGCCGAGCGTGACCATGCCGAGGCCGATGTAGCCGGCGATGAGCAGCAGCAGCCCCACGTTGCCGATCGGCGTGACCGTCGCGTGGTAGCCGAACCACCGCGCAAAGAGCGGGTAGCCGAAGAACTCGTCCCAGTACAGGCCAAGCCCGATCGCGACCAGGCAGCCCGGCACGAGCGCGAGGGCGAGCTGGCGCATCGCGTTCGGCCCCATGATCATCTTGACGAAGTTGCGGCCGAACTTCGGAAGGCGATGGGCGCCCGGGAACCCCCGGATCATCCAGAGCGAGATGAGGAGGATGACGAGTCCGTAGCCCCAGTCGCCGAGCATCAGGCCGAAGAAGATCGGGAAGACGATCGCGAAGACGAGCGTCGGGTCCCACTCGTTCGCCTGGGGGAGCGAGTAGAACCGGATGAAGAACTCGAACCAGCGGACCCCGCGGGGATTCTCCATGAGCGTCGGCGCCGCCTCGGCGTCCGACAGGATCTCGAGCACGACGGTCTGATCGGTGACCCGTTCGAGGGCCGCGCGCAGCCGGTCGACGTCCCGGCGGGGCACCCACGCTTCGAGGGCGAACGTCGCTTGGCCGCCGCCGAGCTTCCCGTACACCTCGAGCTTGCGGTTCTCGATGGTGAGCGCCTCCTCGATCGCGGCGACCTTGGCGTAGTCGCGCTCGGCGATCTCGGCGAGCCGTCGCCGGATCTCCGCGAGTCGCTGCGTGGCGGCGTCGACGATCGCTTGGCGACGCGCGCGTTCCTCGGCGACGGTCCCGGACCACCCCGGCGGGATCGCCGTCCAGCGGACGCCTCGGCCCTCGAGGAATCGCGGCAGCGCGGTCGCGGCCTCCCGGCGGACGATCAACAGGAACGTTACGGTCTCGCCGGACGGGCCGACCAATAGCTCGGCGGTCCCGGCGAGCTCGGGGGCCCGGCGCAACGTTTCGAACGCCTCCGCCGACGCTTCGCCGGCGAACGAGTAGACTGACGCCGAGGTCAGGTACTCGAGCCGTCCCGGATAGAACGCGAGCCGGTCGAGCAGCTCTCGATCGGTCATCGCGCTGGCCCGCTCGGTCGTCCGCCGGTCCTCCTCGCGGCGAAGGGCGCAGACCTCCTCGTCGATCGTCACCGATCGGGCCGCCGCCAGGACGTCCGACCGGGTGCGGAACTGCTCGCGTCGGCCGACGGGAACCGGGGGGAGCGCGCTCTTCAGGCCCCGGAACCGCAGGAGCTCCTCCCCGATCACCCGCTGCTCCTCGGGCGCGCGCTCGGCGCCGATCACGGCGAGCGCCGGCGGCGAGATCGGCTCGATCTGGGCGACCCGCAGGTCGTGCAGCGTCGAGAGGATCGCTTCGCGGTCGCGCTTGAGGCCGACCAGCCGGACCTTGCGCATCGGCACCGGTCGCAGCACGCCCATCGCGCCCTCCTCCGCCCTCGACCGCTTACGGCAGCAACCCTTCCAGCACGGCCGCGAGCAGCTCGTCGGCCTTGCGTCGGGCGAGGTCGTCCTTCGCCGCCGCTTCGGCGCGCAGTCGCGCCTCGGTCTCCGCCGCGATCGTCTGGATCTCTCGCTCCCGCTCGGCCCGGCCGGCGAGCCGCCGCGACGCCGGCTCGCGCTCGGCTTCCTGCCGCGCGGCGTGCAAGATCGCTTCGGTCTCGGCCCGCCGTCGGGCGAGATCGTCCGCCGCGGCCTGCTTCGCTCGCGCGAGCGCCTCGGCCCACTCCCGCTCGGCGTCCCGGACCCGCTTGAGCGTCTCGATCGTCTCCGATGCCGGCTCGCTCGTCCCGGTTCCCTCGGTCATCCTCCTCCGCCTCCGAACAATCGTAAGAGCAGGTAGACAAAGACCGCGACGGCGGCGAGCCGTACGGCCCAGAGCGCCGCCATCGTCCAGCGGAACCGCCGGACCGCCGCGGCCCCGCTAGCCGGCCGCGGCACCGGCCGCCTCCGCTTCGCCTATCTTCCGCTTCACCGTCTTCAGCATGCTGAACGCGTCGCGCTCGAGCTCATCGAACCGGAACTTGATGTAGCGCACCGTCGCCTCGAGCCGCGGGATCAGGACGTTCTCGATCGCACTCGCGCGGCGCTTCGTCTTCTCGATCTCCTTCAAGAGCCGTCGCAGGGCGTTCTCCTTCTCGGCGATGTCCAAGACGACCCGGTAGATCGCCTGGAACTCCCGGATCGACGCGTGGATCGACGTCGGGAGGTCGAGCAGGAGATCGTCCGGAAGAGGCGCATAGCCGCCCGTGTCGACCCTCGGCGTCTTCACGCCCATGACGTTCTTCGTCGTCACGCGCACGGGCCGGACGGTCGGCAACAGCATCGCGATGTTCTCCAGGCGCACGGAGCCTTCCATCATCTCCGCGAGCCGGATCGCCTCGTAGCCGCGGGCGACGCGGCGTCCCAAGTCCCCGCGGAGCGCCATCGCTTCGCGCGAGAGGCTGAAGAACTCGACGATCAGCGCCGAGCGCTTGAGCTTGAGCAGGTTGAGCCCCCGACGAGCGAGCACGATCCGCCGTCGGGTCCGCAATAGTTCGAGGCGGGTCGGGCGGACGCTCTCGCTCACCATCGCTTCGCCCTCCCCGGCGACGTCACGACGGCGCCGACGGGCGGCGGTACTTCGCGATGAACTCCGGCTTGATCCGCTTGAGCTCGGTCTCGGGGAGCTCCGACAGGATCGACCAGCCGAGGTCGAGGCTCTGGTCGATCGTCCGGTCCTCGTCCGGCCGCTGGTTCACGAACTCGGTCTCGAACCGGTCGGCGACCTTGAGGTAGATCCGGTCGACGGCGCTGAGCGCCTCTTCCCCGACGATCGCGCTCAGCGCGCGCTGGTCTTTGCCCGTCGCGTACGCGGCGAACAGCTGGTCGGCGACGCCCCGGTGATCCTCCCGGGTGCGCTTCGGCCCGATCCCTTGGTTCATCAGCCGGCTGAGCGACGGCAGGACGTCGATCGGCGGGTAGACGCCCCGGCGCTGGAGCTCCCGGCTGACGTAGATCTGGCCCTCGGTGATGTACCCTGTGAGGTCGGGGATCGGGTGCGTCACGTCGTCCGCGGGCATCGTCAGGATCGGGAGCTGGGTGATCGATCCCTTCCGTCCGTGGATCTTGCCGGCCCGTTCGTAGATCGTCGCGAGGTCGGTGTACAGGTAGCCGGGGTAGCCCCGGCGGCCCGGGACCTCCTCCCGGGCCGAGGCGACCTCGCGGAGCGCCTCGCAGTAGTTCGTCATGTCGGTGAGGACGACTAGGATGTGCATGTCCCGCTCGTAGGCGAGGAACTCGGCGGCGGTGAGCGCCATCCGGGGCGTGACGACGCGCTCCATCGACGGGTCGCTCGAGAGGTTCAGGAAGACGACGGCGCGCTCGAGGGCGCCCGTCGATTCGAACTCCTTGAGGAAGTAGTTCGCCTCTTCGCTCGTGATCCCCATCGCGGCGAAGACGACGGCGAACCCCTCCGAACTGTCGCGCAGCTTCGCCTGCCGGACGAGCTGGGCCGCGATCTGGTTGTGGGGGAGCCCGGCGCCGCTGAAGATCGGGAGCTTCTGGCCCCGGACGAGGGTGTTGTTGACGTCGATCGTCGAGATCCCCGTCTGGATGAACTCGCTCGGCTCCTCCCGCGAGTACGGGTTCATCGCGTTGCCAACGATCTCGAGCCGCGTCTCGCTCACGATCCGCGGGCCGCCGTCGCGCGGCTCGCCGAGGCCGTTGAAGACACGTCCGAGCATCGCATCCGAGACCGCGAGTTGCGCGACCTCGCCCAAGAACTTCACGCTCGTCCGCTCGAGGTTCATCCCCATCGTCGGCCCGAAGACCTGGACGATCGCGAGCCCCTTGCGGGAATCGAGCACCTGGCCCTGGCGGCGCTCGCCGTTCGGGAGTCGGATCTCCACGATCTCGCCGTACGCGGCGTTCGCCACGTCACGTACGAAGAGCAGCGGCCCCGTGACCCGGTCGATCGTCCGGTAATCGACGGGGACGGCGGGGGCGGCCGGGCCCGGCGTCTCGCCCTTGACCGCCATCTACGCGCCTCCCGACAGCGCGGCGAGCGATTGGGTCATCTCGGCCTCGAGCGCATCGAATTGCGGACCGAGTTCCGCCTCGGGGATCCACTTCATCCGGGCGAGGCGCTGGCGGACGGGGAGCTTCTGGACCTCGGCGACCGTCGCGCCCCGTCCGATCGCCTCGAGCTCCCGCTCCCCGAAGGCCAGGATCGTGCGGAGCATGCGGTACTGCTTTTGGATCGAGGTGTAGGTGTCGACGTCGTCGTAGGCGCTCTGCTGCAGGTAATCCTCCCGGAGCATCCGGGCGACGTCCAGCACCGCCTTTTCGCGTTCGGGGAGCGCGTCGACCCCGACGAGCTGGACGATCTCTTGGAGTTCGGCCTCCTTCTGGAGCGTCTCGAGCGCCTTCTGGCGGAGCGTGACGAAGTCGTTCGCGAGCTCGGCGCGGTACCACGGCTCGAGATCGCCCACGTACAGCGAGTAGCTCTGGAGCCAGTTGATCGACGGGAAGTGCCGGCGCGAGGCGAGCGCCGCGTCGAGCGCCCAGAAGACGCGGGTCACGCGGAGCGTGTTCTGGCTCACGGGCTCGGAAAAGTCGCCCCCGGGCGGCGACACGGCTCCGACGACCGTCACCGACCCCGGCCGGCCCTCCGGGGAGAGCGTGATCACCCGGCCGGCCCGCTCGTAGAACTCGGCGACCCGGCGGCCGAGGTACGCGGGGTAGCCTTCCTCCCCGGGCATCTCTTCGAGGCGCCCGGAGATCTCGCGCATCGCTTCGGCCCAACGGCTGGTCGAGTCCGCCATCAGCGCGACGTTGTAGCCCATATCCCGGTAGTATTCCGCGATCGTGATGCCGGTGTACACGCTCGCCTCGCGGGCGGCGACCGGCATGTTCGAGGTGTTGGCAATGAGGATCGTCCGCTCCATGAGCGGTCGTCCGCTCTTCGGGTCGGGGAGGTTCGGGAACGTCGCGAGCACTTCGGTCATCTCGTTGCCGCGCTCCCCGCAGCCCACGTAGACGACCACGTCGGAATCGGCCCACTTCGCCAGCTGCTGCTGCGTCACGGTCTTGCCGCTTCCGAACGGTCCCGGGATGCACGCCGCCCCGCCCTTGGCGACCGGAAAGAACGTGTCGATGACGCGCTGCCCCGTCACGAGCGGAATCCCCGGGGCGAGCTTCTCGCGCACCGGCCGCGGCACCCGGACCACCCAGCGGTGGGCGAGGTAGAGCGGGCGGCTCTCGCCCCCCGTCCGTACGGAACCGATCGGCTCGCGGATCGTGTACGTCCCGCTCTGGAGCGACTCCAGCGTGCCCGCGACGCCCGGCGGAACGAGAATCTTGTGCAGGATGAGCGGGGTCTCCTGGACCGTCCCCAAGATCGTCCCCGGCTCGACCTCGCTCGGCACGGAGGCCGTCGCCGTGAACGCCCACCGCTTCGTCTCGTTGAGCGGCGGTGCCACGAACCCGCGCGTGATGAAGTCGCCGAGGTTCTGCTTCAGCACGTCGAGCGGGCGCTGGACCCCGTCGTAGATCGAGGTGAGAAGACCGGGGCCGAGCTCGACGCTGAGCGCTTGCCCGGTGTTCTCGACCGGGTCGCCCGGGCGGACCCCGGTCGTATCTTCGTAGACTTGGACCGTCGCGGTGTCGCCGACGAGCCGGATGATCTCCCCCACGAGCCCGAGCGCGCCGACACGCACGACGTCGTACATCTTCGCCTCCGCGAGCCCCTCGGCGATCACGACCGGCCCCGACACCCGCGCTACGCTGCCCATGTTGTCGCCTCCTTCCGTCTAATTACTTCGCCGCGGACGACCCCGTCAGGGAGACGCCGAGCACCCGCTTCGCGAGCGCCTCCAGACTCTCGGCGTCGTCGCCGCCGTGCGGCGTCGGGACGAAGACGACGAGCGGGCGGAGCGAGTTGTCGGCGACGGCCCGCTGCGCCTCCGACAGGCGAGGGCGGATCGACTGGCTCGCGATCACGAGCGAATAGTCGCCCGATGTCATCGCCCGCTGGAACTCCGCCGCCGCGGTCTCGGGCGTCACTTCGACCACGTGCGGTAACCCAATCAGCCGGAACCCGATCGCGAGCTCCCGCTCGCCGAGAACGACGGTCATTCCAGGGTCGGAAGGGCTCTCGGGCACGGCCGCTCCCGGCGGGGTCACCGGCTATTTAACGCCTGCTCCGGCGGAAGCGCATCGGCTCGCCCGAGACCGCCTCGGAAGCAGGCCGAAGGGGAGCTGGTTAGCCCCGTTCGCCGAAGAGCTGTCCGAAAATCGGCCCGCGTCGCCCGCTCAACGCCCCTGCTCCTTCCGGCCGTGGCGCGGAGAACCGGCGAACCGACGCGCCCTTCTGAACGGGCGGCCGAGGAGTCGCTCGCTCGGGGCTCGCTACTTGTAGGTCGAGTGGTGCACGTGGCCTTCGTCGTCGGTGATCAGGATGCACTCGCCTTCGCACTCGAACAGGCACGCCTCGCAGACGATGCATTCCGGGCCGTTCACGGCGACAGACTTCTCGCCACGGAACTGGAATTTGGCGCCGACGGCGGCGTCGTCGACGACGTCCGGGAACTGGTCGCGCGGCTTGAGCTCAAACACGTTGACCGGGCAAACGTCGCGGCAGTGGGCGCATCCCGTGCATTTGGCGAGATCGATGTCAACCTGGACCATCCCGGCTCACCGGCCAATCCACTGACGGACGGTATTTAGGATTTGGCGTGCGGCGATCGCAGGCCCTCGAGGCCGGGGGGTCGTGGACACGGGGAGCCGCTGCCCCGCCGCTCCGACGCGGCGCAAGCGTATCTCAGGAGCTGTCCTTTCGTTCGCGTGGATCGAGCGGTGCCCGGGCCGATCGAAGACCGACGGTGCCGGGCGGGGGCGCTCGGACATCCGCTCCGTCGCTGGCTCTTCCCCGCGCGCGTCGAGCTGGATCCGCTCGAGCCGCTGCGCGGCGCCCACGTCGCCGACCTCGGGGCGGGAATCGGCTATCACGTCGAGCGGTTGCTCGAACGCATCGGGCCGACCGGACGCCTATACGCCGTCGAGCCGGACCCGGACCACCTCACCCTCCTTACCGAGCGGTTCGGCTCCGACGGTCGGCTGGTCCCGCTCGGCCGCTCCGCGAACTCGGTTCCCGAGATTCCTGACGCAGGCGTGGACCGTGTCCTCCTATCGCTCGTGCTCTGCTGCGTCGTCGACCCCGGCGCGGTGTTGGACGAAGGCTATCGAATCCTCGCTCCCGGGGGACGCGCGGTCGTGACCTATCCGGCGTGGGGAATCCCGACCGCCCGGCGCCGCCGGTACCGGCTCACCGAGGAGCGGTGGGCGCGCCTCGTCCGGCGGCGACCCTGGCTCGAGCGTTCGAGCGAGCGCCGGTTCGGGGTGCGCCGGCGGGTCCTCGAAAAGCCGGCGTGACGCCGACGCGGATCGATCTTGCGCCGCCTCGCCTCACGCGTCCGCTTCGCCTCGTCCGCCGATCTGCCAGTAGATCGATTCGCCCCCGTCGACGACGAGCGTCTCGCCCGTGATGAACCGCGCGTCGTCGCTCGCGAGGAACAGCACCGCGTTCGCGACGTCGTTGGGGTGACCCCAACGGCCCCGGGGGATCGCGGCCTCGATCTGGGCCCGGATCCGGACGTCCCGGTGCAACCCCTCGGTCATGTCCGTGACGACCCACCCCGGTGCCACGGCGTTCACCCGGACACGCGGGGCGAGGGCGTAGGCGAGGCTGCGCGTGACGGACAGCGCCGCCGCCTTCGAGGCGGCGTAGGCGAGCTTCTCGGGGAACGCGGCGAGCCCGGCGATCGACGCGACGACAATGTAGGCTCCCGCGTTCGCCGACAACGCCTCGCGGGCGGCCTGAGCAAGAGCGACCGGGCCCCAGGCGTTCGTGTGCTGGATCCGGTCCCACTCCGGTCGGGAGAGTTCGGTCCACGACGCGCCGCTCCCGACTCCCGCGTTGGCGACGACCACGTCGAGCCGGCCCAGCGCATCGAGCGTTCGACCGACGAGGGCGCGCGCGCTCTCCGCCTCCGCGGCGTCGCTCTCGATCGCGACGGCGCGGCCGCCGAGCCGCTCGACCTCGCGGACGACGTCCGCCGCTTCGTCGGCGTGTCGCACGTAGCTCACGGCGACGTCCGCGCCTTCCCGGGCGAAGGCGAGCGCGCAGGCGCGTCCGATCCCTCGCCCGCCTCCGCTCACGAGCGCGACGCGACCGGAAAACCGACCTCGGGCGTCGCTCATCGGAGGGCGATCCCTCCGTCGATCCCGAGCACGATCCCCGTGATCCAGTCCGCGTCCCGGCTCAATAAGAAGCGGACGGCGGGCGCGATATCGTCGGGCTCTCCCCACCGGCCGAGCGGAGTCGCGCTCCGGACGGTTCGGTGGAACTCCGGATCCTCGTGGCCCGCGCGGTTCATGTCGGTGCGGACGAACCCGGGCGCGACCGCGTTCACTCGCACCCGCGGGGCGAGCTCGAGGGCGAGCGCCCGCGTGATCTGCTCGACGCCAGCCTTCGCCGCTTGGTAAGCCGCCCCCCCAGCGGCCGCATGAGCTCCGAGCACGCTCGAGACCGTCACGATCGCGGGGTGCGCGCTCCCCGCGAGCCAAGGGAGGGTCGAGCGGACGGTCCAGAACGTTCCGTCGAGGTCGACGCGCAGCGGCTCCGTCCACGCGTCCGGCGATACGGACCGCGTGGCGTCCCCCCGGTAGACGCCGGCGGCGGTCACCACCCCATCCAGCCGTCCCCGCCACCGGCCGGCGCGCTCCGCCATCGCCTCGACCGCCGCCCGATCCGAGACGTCGGCCTCGACGGCGATCGCCCTCCCTCCCGCCGCCTCGATCGCCTGGACGACGGCGAGGGCCTCCGCCCGTCGAATCCGGTATTGGATCACCACCTCGGCCCCGGCCCGGGCGAGGTCGAGGGCGATCGCTCGTCCGATTCCGCGCGAGCCTCCCGTCACGAGGATGACATCGCCCCGGAGGTCGGCCATCTCTTCTTCTTACCGTCGAAGGAATAAGGCGTGCGCGCCCGGCTCGCCCCCCGTCCGGGAGTCCACCGCCCGAGCCCCCTTTATAATTAGGTTAAGGCTAATAATTTTAGTCACTCTTATACGGTTGCGCCGCCTGCCAGGACCGTGGAGCTCCTCCAACGGCTCACCGCCCGGCAGGTCGACATCCTTCGCTTGCTCGCGCGTCGTCCGGCTTCGCCGAAAGGGATGGCGCTCAAGGAGCTCGCGGCCGGACTCGGCATTCGCCCGCCGTCGGTCCTGTTCCATCTCACTTCGCTCGAACGGCTCGGCCTGGTCGAGCGGTACCGGGGCAAGTCGCAGCTGACCGCCGCGGGAACGGCGACGTATCTCGAGTATCAACGGCACCACCGCGTGGCCGAGGCGCTGTTCGCCCAGGTCGGTCTCCCGCCGGGGGAAGTCTGCCGGGCCGCGCGGGAGATCGACCTCGTGCTCGCCCATCGGACCGTGGAGCAGCTCTGCCGTGCGGAGCGGCACCCGCGCACCTGCCCGCACGGCGACCCGATCCCCCCGTGCCGCGCGGAGCGGCCCGCCCGCAGGTGACGCATGGGCAGCCTCGATTTTCTCCTCAATCCGCCCAGCGGTCTCAGCATCCCGACGATCCTGTTCGTCGGCTTCGTGCTCGGGCTTTTGCACGGGGCCACGCCGGACGAGCACACCTGGCCGATCACGTTCAGCTACTCGATCGGGAGCTATAGTAGCCGCGGCGGCATGAAGGCCGGCTTCGTCTTCTCGGGGGGCTTCACGCTCCAGCGCGCGATCCTCGCCGCACTCGGCTTCCTCGGCTTGGCGGCCGTCTACACGGTCTACAACCTCGACGGCCCGGTCTACGTCGCGGTCGGCCTCGCGATGTTGCTCGCCGGGTGGTACCTGATCCGCGGGAGCGATCTCCACCTGCCGCTCGACCACGCGCTCGAGCGATTGTTCGGCCGCTTCTTCGGCGGCCATTCGCACCACTCGACCCAAGCGGAGTGGACCCCGCTCTATGAGGGCGAACTCCGTCCCGTCCCGATACGAATGGCGATCGTTCACGGCTTCATCGCCGGCTGGGGATTCGGCGGTTTTGCCGCCATCCTCGTGTTCATCCTAGCCCCGCAGATGCCGAACGTTTGGTGGGCGGCGCTCGTGGGGGCGTTCTTCGGGCTCGGCACGATGGCGATGCAGGTCCTCACGGGCGCGCTGTTCGCCCGGCTGGCCCGGCGCAAGCAGCTCACCCCGCAGCAGGTCCAGCGGATCGGTCGGTCGACGGCGGCCCGGACCCTCTACCTGGGCGGCCTCGGCTTCGTGATCGTCGGAGCGATCGTCGCCGCCGCCCCGAGCCTGAGCGCGCTCGCGATCTCGACCGGGACGTCGATCCCGAACCTCAATTCGATCGGCTACGCCACGGTGCTGGTCGTGCTGGTGGTCGGGATCATCGGCGGCGGGAGTCTCTGGAAGGCGTACCGGGAGGTGCAGGGGCGCTCGAGCCCCGCCTCCGCTTCCCCGTGACCGGGACCGCTTCCCCGTCGGTCGTCATCGGAACGAGTGGCTGGGATTATCCGGAGTGGGTCGGCCCGGTCTACCCGTCGCGCGGCGTCGACGACCGGCTCGCCTACTACGCTTCCCGGCTGTTCTCGGCCGTCGAGGTCAACTCGACGTTCTACCGGCTCCCGCCGGTCTCGGTGGCGCGATCGTGGGTGCGTCGGACGCCGCCCGGTTTTCGGTTCGCCGCGAAGTTCCCCCGGACGATCACGCACGACCTCAAGCTGCGCGACGCGGACGCGGAGCTGCGCCGGTTCCTCGATGTGCTCGCCCCGTTGCGCGAAGCCGACCGGTTCGTCGCCGCGCTCTTGCAGCTCCCGCCATCGCTCGCGTTCGACGCCGAAACGGCCCGCGCGTTCTACGCGAGCCTGCCGCGCGACCTTCCGGTCGCGGTGGAGTTCCGCGAGCCGTCGTGGCTCTCGGAAGCGTCGTTCGCGCTCCTGCGCGAGCACGGATTGGCGTTCGTCGTGGTCGACGAGCCAAAGCTACCGGCCCGGCTCGCCGTCACCGCCCCGTTCGCCTACGTGCGGTTCCACGGCCACGGCCGTCCGCTCTGGTACGACTACACCTACACCGACCAAGAGCTCGCCCCCTGGGTCGAGCGGGTCCGCACGCTCGCCACCGAGGCGCCGCGAGGCGTCTACGTCTTTTTCAACAACCATTTCCGGGGCGATGCGGTGCGGAACGGCCGGTCGTTCGCCCGCCAGCTCGGCGTGCCGACGGCGCGCGCGCCGACGCTCGACTGACGCGGTCGCGGCCGACCCGATCGCGCGGCCGCTCCTACCCGTGGAACGGTCGCTTCTCAGAGGTGTTTCAGCTCCTCCGGCCCCGCCTGTTTTGAAGGGACCGTCCGTCGAGAACGCGAGCCGATGGCGCTCTCCGTTCCGATTCCCCGCAGCGGCCCGCCGGCCGCCCCGCCTCCCGCTGGCCGCCTTCGATCCCCGCGGCCACGGCCGCTGCCGGACCGCGCCCCGGTACCGCCGCCGCTCCCCGCCGGGCCGGGCGTCTTCGGCTGGATGGCGCGCCGGTTCTCCCCAGGCGAGATGACCGTCTGGTCCGGTCCCGCCGGAGCGATCGACCCGCTGCTCGAACTCGTCTACGCCGGCTGCGCCGCCGCCGGCGGGACCGTCTCGCTGTTGGAAGGGGCGAACCGGTTCAACCCGTACGCGATCGGCGCCACCGGCCGGGCGCTCGGCGTCGACGCGACCGAGACGCTGCGTCGCGTCCGGCTCGCCCGGGCCTTCACGGTCCACCAGCTGGTGGCGCTCGCGGAGAGCTGGCCCGCGGAGATCGCCCGAACGTCGCCCGACCTGCTCGTCGCCCACGACCTGCCCGCTCTGTTCGAGGCCGACGAGGTTCCGGACGATGAGCGTCGGGCGCTCTTCGACCACCTCGCCCGACAGCTCGCCGACACCGTCGAGCGCAGCCGTCGGGCGCTCGTCGTGACGCTCGCGGGCGGGCTCGACCGGTTTCCCGGACTCGCCACCGTCGGCCCCCGGCTCTACGAGGTCGTCGTCGTTCGGCGTTCGCCGGGCGGCGTCACGCGCCTGCGGGCGGTCCGGGAGAACGTGGCCTACACGCTCGCGCCGCGGGCGTCCGGCCAGCGCGGGCTCGACGAGTTCGGCGGGGACGCCGAGGAGGTGATGCCGTGGGGCGAACCGCCCCGACGTACCGTCAGGCGCTCGAAGCGCGGATGAAACGGTGGGACGACTTCGGTCGCCTCTTGACGACCCCCGAGGAGCGCGCGGCGTTCGAAGCGCTGCGCCGGGGCGCGCGCCGCTACGTCGCGCAGGCGACGAACGCCGGGAACCCGGACCTTCTGGAGTCGCTCCTGTTGTCGATCCTGCTCGACCTGAGCTGTCGGTTCGACGCCGCGCTGCGCCCCGGACCGCCGCGCCCGCCGTCCCGCCCTTCGTGACCGACGGGTCGTTGCCGCCGACCGGCTGGCTGTGGGACGTGAGCGAGGGGCCGGACGGCGAGCACCTCTGGCTCTGGACGAAGGCGCGCTCGACCGGTCGCGTCTCGGCGACGCCGGTCGCGTACCGATCGCCGTTTCGGGTCGTTCCGCCGGCCGCCGAGCGGGCCGCCCTCCGCCGGATCCTTTCCGCCGACATGCGCGTCGCCGCGGTCGAGGAGCGGACCGAGCGGCTCTCCTTGTTCGACCCCCGTCCGCGCCGGAGCCTGCTCGTCACCCCGACAAGCTACGGCGTCCGCCGCGCGCTCGCCCGGACCGTCGACGCGCTCGGCGGCTTTCACCGGTTCACGCTCTACGACGTCGACCTCGCGCCGGCGCAGCTGTACTATCTCGAGCACGGCCTCTACCCGTTCGCCCCGGTCGCCGGCGACGCGCCCGCCCTCGTCCCGACCGAGCCGGCGACGGCGATCGACTACGAGCTCCCGCCGATCCGGATCGCCCGGCTCGCCGTCGAAGTCGACGGCCACGGGCCGGAACGGATCGCCCATCCGTCCGGCCGGATCACCCGGATCACGCTCGGGACGACGGTGTTCGACGGGCCGGAGGAGACGGTGCTCCGCGCGTTCGTGGACGAACTCGCCCGGTCGGACCCGGACCTCCTCCTCACCGAACGCGGCGACGCCTTCGACCTTCCCTGGCTCGTGCGCCGCACGCGCGCGCTCGGCTGGGCGCCGGAGGCGCTCGCGCTCGGCCGGCGGTTCGGCGGACCGCGGCTTCGCCGCGCCGCGCGCTCGTTCACGACGTACGGGCGTGTCGTCTACCGGTCGGCGGTGTACGACGTCGCGGGGCGGTGGGTGCTCGACCGGACGAACTCGTTCCTGTACGACGACGCCGGCGTCGCCGGCCTCGTCGACGCCGCCCGGCTCGCCCGCCTGTCGCTCGGCGTGGTCGCGCGCCAGTCGCCGGGAACGTGCTTCACCGCGATGGAGATCGCGACGGCGCTCGAAGCGGGCGTGCACGTCCCGTGGAAGAAGAACCGCCCCGAGCGGTTCCGCACCGGGGAATCGCTCGTGCGCGCCGACCGGGGCGGCGCGATCCTCCAGCCGCCGGTCGGCGTGCACGACGCCGTCGACGAGTTCGACTTCGTGAGCCTGTACCCCGCGATCATGGTCCGGCACAACCTCTCGGCCGAGACGCTCGACTGCCGCTGCTGCCCGACGAGCTCCTACGTGGCCCCCGGCGTCGGCTACCGCTCGTGCGAGCGCACGGTCGGCCTCTTGCCGCGGACCCTCCGTCCGTTGCTCGACCGCCGCCGCGCGTACAAGGCGGCGCTGCGCCGCCCCGACCTGACGCCCGAGGAGCGGGCGCGCACGGTCGGCCGGGTCAAGATGCTCAAGTGGATCCTCGTGACCGCCTTCGGCTACCAGGGGTACCGCAACGCCCGGTTCGGCCGGATCGAGTGCCACGAGGCGATCAACGCCTACGCCCGCGACCTCTCGCCCGACTTGGCGTGCGCCGCGGAGGACGCCGGCTACCGCGTCGTCCACGGGATCGTCGACTCGCTCTGGCTGCGGCCGGTGGGGCCGACCTGCGCCGACGCCCCGGAAGAGTTCGCGCAGCAGATGAGCGCCCGGTTCGGCCTCCCGCTCGGCTACGAAGGCCGCTACCGGTGGATCGTCTTCCTGCCCGCGGTCGGCCACGGCTTCGGCGTGCCGAACCGCTACTACGGCCTGTACGCCGACGGCTCGTGGAAGCGCCGGGGGATCGGCAGCCGACGGCACGACACGCCGCGCCTGCTCGTCCGCCTCGAAGAAGAGCTCCTGGACGCCCTGCGGCCCGCGCGCGATGCCCGCGCGTTCCTCGCGCGGCTTCCGATCGCGCTCGCGCGGGCCGACCGGTTCGCCGCCCTCGTCGCAGACGGCCGCTGGCCCGTCGAGGAGCTCCTCTTGGAGCACCGGGTCGCGCAGGCGGAAGGCGCGTTCGTGACGTTCACGGACACGGTCGCCGCGCTGCGCCAGCTCGCCCGCCGCGGCGTGCGGCGCGAACCCGGCGAAACGGTCCGTTACGTCCTCTTGGACCGGACGGCTCGTTCGCCCGACGCCCGGGTCCGCGTCGCCGAGCTGCTGACCGGGGACGAATCGTACGACCGCAGCGCCTACCTGGACTTGCTCGCCCGCACGGTCGAGACGCTGTTCGCCCCGTTCGGGGTCCGACGGGCCGATCTGCGGGTCCGCTGGGGAGTGCCGACCGCGGCGCGCGGGCCCCGGTTCCGCTCGGCCGAGCGGACGGGCCAGCGCGTCCTCCGGCGGCTCGTCCCGGTCTAGGCTTTACGCCTCGGACGAGGTACGGGGATCGTGCCGACCGCCCCGGGCGACGCCGCTGCACCGGACGAGCCGCTCGCCGAGCTGCTCGCCGCGCTGGACGATCCCGCGCCCGAGCGACGCCGGGCGGCCGCCCGCCGCCTCGGCGGGCGCCCCGACCCGCAAGCCCGAACCGCGCTGGAGCGCCACCTGGACGACCCGGACGCCACCGTCCGATCGGGAGCGGCCGAGGCGCTCGCGGCGGTCGCGAGCCCCGCGAGCGTCCCGGCGTTTCTCCGGGCGCTCGCCGACCCGAGCCCCGCGGTCCGCTCGCACGCCGCGTGGGGGCTCTCGCGCTGCGCGACCCCCAAAGAAGAGGGCGCGCTCGCGACCGCGCTCGAACGCGACCCGGACGCGCTCGTCCGCAGCCTCGCCGCGCTCGCGCTCGGCCGACGGGGAACGCCCGCCGTCGCGCCCGCGCTCGAACGGGCGCTCGCCGACCCGAGCGACCGGGTCCGCCGCGAGGCGCTCATCGCTCTCGACCGGCTCGTCCCCGCCCGCGCGGAGGCACCGGCCCGCCACCTGTTGAGCGATCCCGCCCGGCGCGTGAGGATCGCCGCCGCCGTCGTCCTCGGCCGGGAGCGGGCGCGCGCCGCGGTCCCCGACCTGCTCGATCGCCTCGCGCGCTCCGAGCGGTGGGAGCGTCCGGCGCTCCTCGTGGCGCTCGGCAAGATCGGCGACCCCGCGGCTGTCCCCGCCCTCGTGCGCGCCGCCCGGGATCCGGCGGATTCCGTGCGGGTCTGCGCGCTCCACGCCCTCGCCGAATTCGGTCCCGCCGCGGCGGGCCCGACCGCCCGCGCCGCGCTCGACGACCCGGCGTGGTCGGTCCGGGGCGCCGCCGCCCTCGCGCTCGCCTCGTGCGGCGGACCGGACGATCGCCCGGCCCTGGCGCGGCTGCTCGTCGACCCGCATCCGTGGCCGCGGCGCAACGCCGTCTACGCGCTCGCCCGGCTCGCGCGGGAATCGGCTTTGGCCGAGGCGATCCGGGCGTTGCTCGCCGACCCAGAGCCGGACGTCCGCCTCGCGGCGGTCTGGGCGGTCGGCGAGCTCGGGGATATCGCCGCCCGCCCCGCGCTCCTCGACGTCGTGCGCTCGCTCGCCCGCGCGCCGGTCGCGCCGCGCCGGACGCTCGCCGAAGGGGACGGCGCCGTCCGCCTCCTCTCCGACGCCGACGAGCGGTTGCGCGACGTCGCCGTCGCAGCGTTGGGCCGGCTCGTGCGCGCGCCGAGCGACCCCGACGTCGTCGCGGCGCTCGACGAGCTCGCGGAGACCCTCGACGAGGCGACGGCCGCCTTGCCGGCGCGCCGGTTCGTCCCGCTCGGGAGCGACGACGGCCCCGAAACGGTGGGGATGCTCCTCGAGCGCGTCCGACGGCGCGCTCTCGGAGGGCCGTCCGGATGATCCGGAGCTGGCAGCGGCGCGACGCCCCCGCGATCCTCGAGCTGATGCGCGGGGGCTTCCCGGAAGAGGAGCGCCTCTTCGGAACCCGGCCCGACGGATTCCTGCGCATCGTCGACCGGCAGTTCGGGCTCGGAACGCGCGCCGTCGTCGGCGCGCTCGCGCTCTTCGGCCGGCCGGTCTATCGGTTCCTCGTCGTCGAGGAGGACGGCCGGGCCGTCGCGACGACGATCGTGACGTTCTTGCCGCGGGCCGCCTACCTGAGCATGGTCGCCGTCGCCGAGCCGTACCGGCGGCGGGGCCACGCGCGCGCGCTCCTCGAGCGCGCGCGCGCCATCGCTCGGCGCTACGGCAAGCCGTTTCTCGCGCTCGACGTGCTCACCGAGAACGCGCCGGCGCGAGCCCTCTACGAGCGCGCGGGGTACCGCCCGCTGCGGCGGATCGGCCTTTTCGTTCGGGAAGGGACCGAGCCGCCTCCGCCGCCGGCACGACCGCCCCGACCGTACCGGCCGTCCGACCATCGGGCCCTCGTCGACGGCGCCCGCCGGCAGCTGCCGGCCGCCGTCGCCGAGGTGCTGCCGTTCCCCGAGTCCGGGGTCGGCATCGGACGAGTGGTCGACCGAGCCCTCGATTCGCGGTCGTCGGCGTGGGTCGTGCCGGGTCCCGCAGGACCGCTCGGCTATCTCCAGGCGACGGTCTCGGACGCGATGACCGCGGGCCACGTGCGGCTGCTCGCGCTTGATGGGGCCGAGCCGACGGCGCTCGTCGACGCCGTTGGCGAAGGGGTGCGGTGGGCGTACGAACGCGGCGTCCGCCGCCTCGTCGCCGAGGTGCCCGACCACGCCGGCCTCGCCCGGGACGCCCTCGGAGCGGCCGGGTTCACGCTCGCGCACGAGCTCCAGACGCTCGTCCGCCCGACCTCGAGCGCGTGACCGCGTCGCCGACCGTTGCCGTCTATCTGTTTCCGTGCGTCGTCGGCGGAGGGCTCGGGGATGTCGCCGAGGTCTGGGACGCGGGCCGAATCCTCGCCCGGGCCGGCTTTCCGATCTACCTGTACCGAGCGACGGGGCGGCCGCCGGTCCAGGGGGCCGACACCCGGCTCGGCCGTCCGCGGCTCGTCCCGCTCGACCGGCCGCTCGGCGGCC
>JAKAWP010000002.1 GCA_021816955.1 Thermoplasmata archaeon | reverse complement strand
GGCCGAGACCGGGGCCCCGTCGACGAGGACCGTGACCGACGGGGCTGAGTACGACCGATTCGCCATCCCGGGGCGGAGGGCGTACGTTCCGTTCGGTTCCAGGAAGGAGAGGGAGGGGGCCTGCGAGGTGACCGACATCCCCGTGGGGAGCGTGACCCCCCACTCGGTTCCCGGGGGAAGGCCGCGCTCCGTCACCGTGACCGCGAAGACGACCCGGAAGAACGGGACCGTCACCTGCGTGCTGGCACCGGCGATGGAGAAGGTGCCGCCCAGCGCTTGATAGGTCGGGTCCCCGCTGGTGACAACGAACGAATGGGAGCCGTTTACCTCCAGGAGGGTGAGCACGCTCGCGTTCGCCGTCCCTGACGGGCCGTTCGAGAGGCGGATCCCCCAGTCAGTGCCGTTGGGTAGGCCGGTCTCGGAGAAGGTCACAGGGAACCGGACGGAGTACAGGAACGAGAGCGTCCCCTGGCCGCGGTTGGTCACCAGCGACAGCCCGGCGGCCGGGTCCCGGAGGATCGCGACGGGCTGAGACCCGGTGGGGAGGGAGCCGATCGGCCGGCCGCTCTCCGTCGAGACGACGGTAACGTTGGACGAGCCGAAGTTCGCGGTCAGCATCGCGCCGTCCAACCGGTCGAAGGAAACCCCGAGGGGACTGGAGCCGACGGGAATCGAACCCACGGCGGCGTAGGGGAGCGCGATGGAGGTGATGTGGGATCCGATGAGGCTCCCGACGTAGAGGACCGACGAGGTCGGATCGTAGCCGAGACCGAACGGGTCGGCCCCGACCGGGATGGAGGCGACGACCCGGTCGGCGGAGGCGTTGAGGAGGCTCACGTTCCCGGAACCCAAGTTCGCTACGGCGATCTCGTTCCAAGCCGGGAGGTACAGGACGGAGTCCGGCTCGTCGCCCACTGGGATTGTCGTGAGGAGATCCAGGGATGACGCCGAAAGCACGCTCACTGAGTCAGAGCCGAGATTCGCCACGAACAACCGGTCGACGGCGGGGTCGTAGGCGATCCCGATCGGTTCCCGACCCACGGGGACCGACGCCACCGGCCGGTCGGTTCCGGTGGAGAAGACCGTGAGGTTGTTGGACGCCAGGTTCGTAGAGAAGCCGAGGTTGGCCGAGGCGTCCACCGCAACGGAAGTTGGCTCGCGTCCGACCGGGATCGTGGCGACGAGCCGTTGCGAGGCCGATGAGATCACGAGCACCGCGGCCCCGTTCTGATCGGCGATGTAGAACGCGCCGGTCGCGGGATCGAACGCTCCTTCCAGGGGTTGAAAGCCGAGGGGTATCGACCGGACGGACGCGAGCGTCGTGGCATTCAGCCACGTGAAGTTCTGCGAGCCGCCGTTGATCACAAGTACCGCGTCCTCCGGGGTCGCGTAGACCGCGCTGCTCGGGTCGGACCCGACGGTGACGTTGCCCACGACGGCGAGACGGGTGTCGTTGATCACCGTGAGGTTGGTCCCCGGAACGGAGAAGTTGCCCCCTTCGGTCACGAGGATGCTGCCGTTGGCGGGGTCGTAGGCGATCCCGGTGGGTCCCCCGTTCCCCACGGTCAGGTTCGCCACGACGGCCCGCGCCGCGACGGAGATCACATTCACCACGCTCGGGTGCCGGACGAACGCGTAGCTGCTCAGCACGTCGAGCTCGCCGTGAGCGGGGTCGACGGCGATCGGACCCGGAAAGATGCCCACGGGGATTGTGGCGATCATGGCGTTGGAGCTCACGTCGATGATGCCCACGGTGTCGCCCTGCGGGCCGAACGGGTCCGAGTTCACGACATAGAGGTCCCCACTTTGCGCATCGTACGCGATCCCGTTGGGCCCGGCCCCCACCGGAATGTTCGCGACGATGGCGTCCGAGGTGACGTTGATCACGCTGACGTTGGCAGCAGGGCCCACCGTGACGTACACCCGGTGGACCGTGGGATCGTACGTGAGCCCCTCGGCACCGGGCCCCACGCGGATCTGGTCCTGAATCGCCAAGGTCGACGCATTCAGGACCGTGAGGTTGTCGGAGTAGGGGCTCGCCGCCCAGAGCTGGTTGAGCGACGGGAGGACGAGGAGGGCGGCGGGCGCGGAGGTAGCGAACGCCGGCGGATGTTCCCCTGTCCCGACGACCGTCGCTCGCTCGAAGGTCCCGTTCGGCATCGAGACGGCGCTCACGGTTCCGTTCGTGCCGGAGGCGCCCGCCACAAAGAGGGTGTTCGACGACGAGTCGAACGCCGCGGCCCCCGGGGACTCCGGACCGAGCGGGCGGGTATTTCCGGCGGTGAGGGTGTTGTTCCATAGGGTGAGCGTGGATTCCACAAAGCCCGGCGGGGGATCCGGACCGACCCAGCTTCCGCCGGGGTTCACGGGCCGCCCGTCTCCGAACCGGCCCGGCGACGGTGCGGCGGGAAGCGCCATCGGGTCGTGCGCGCTTCCCGGCCCGATCGTGCCCCGGGGCGGTGGGGCGAAGAACAGGCCGATCAGCATCACCCCGACCAGGGCTAAGGCGGAGCACCGGGCGAGCCCGAGGTTCCCGCTCGCCATCGGACCTCGTCGATCGGCCGAAGACAGCATAATCATATGTATCCAAGGTAACCGCCTCGGATCTCTCCCCTGATCGACACTCCGGGAAGAGGGAGGGGCGCCTCCGATCGCCCGGTTCGTTGCCGAATCGCTGGAACGGACGCGCGTGAGGGGAACCGGGTTCGGGCGGAACACCCCGCTCGACCCGGTCGCGAGTGGGCTCTGGGAGACCGAGCGGAGAGGAAGCGCGGCCCTCAGGACGGTCGAATCCGGCCCCCCGGGCTCGAGCGGTTCGTTCTCGATTGATCGGATGGCCGCTACGCCATTACTGACGGTAAATCGACCCGCTGCGTACGACTCGGGGTTGATTTCGAATAAACAGCATAGGCTCGATAACGCCGCGCGCCGGTGAGAGTGGGCAACGGTTTCGGTACCGAAAGCTGCTCTCTCGTTCTCTGCAGCTAGCTCAACTCTCTCGTCGCGCTAGAATGGCCATGCCTCGATCTCGGCACGACCGGTTCGACCTTGTGATTCTGGGCGGTGGCGCCGCCGCCTTCGCCGCGGCCATTCGGGCGGACGAACTGGGATTCACCTCCGCGATGGTGAACGCCGACCTGCCGATCGGGGGAACGTGCGTGAACGTCGGCTGCGTGCCCTCGAAGTTCCTCCTCGAGGCCGGGAACGAGTACTTCTACCGGCAGAGCCCGCAGTTCGCGTGCAACCTCCCGGGTACCCCGAAGTGCGACTTTCCGGAAGCAATCGCCAACAAGGACCGCATGGTCCAGAAGCTCCGCAGGACCAACTACCTGGAAGTCCTCGAGGGACGTAAGATCGAGTACATCGAGGCGAGCGGCGTTCTCTTGCCCGGACGGAAAGTACGCGCGAGGGGCCGGTTGCTCGAGGGCCACCACGTGCTGATCGCCACCGGCTCTTCCCCCAAGATCCCGCCAATCGAAGGTCTTCGGGAAGCCGGGTACCTCACGAACCGGACCCTCATGCGGCGCAAGGAGATGCCGAAGGAGCTGCTCGTCCTCGGGGGGGCCCGCTCGGTCTCGAGTTCGGTCAGATGTATGCCCACTTCGGGAGCTCGGTTCGGGTGATGGATTCAGCTCCCCGGGTGCTACCGCTGGAGGAACCCGAGGTCTCGGAGGAGCTGACCCGCTGCCTTTCAGCGGAGGGCGTCCAGATCCAGGTCAACGCGAGGGTGCGTCGGATCCGGCGTACCGACGGGCGCGTGATCTGCGATCTGGCCAACGGCGGCGCCCCAACCGTCTGCGAGGCGGACGAGGTCCTGGTCGCCACCGGAGTCGTGCCGAACACCTCGGAGCTGGGGCTACAGGCGGCCGGGGTGGAGCTGGATGCGCAAGGATACGTCAAGACCGATGAGACCCTCCAGACCACCGCTCCGGGCGTCTGGGCCGCCGGCGACGTGGCCCGTCGCATGGCCCTGGAAACGGTAGCCGCTAAGGAAGGGGCCACCGCGGCGACGAACGCGTTAAAGCGGGAAAAGCGGACCATTCACTACGACTGGATTCCCCACGCTGTGTTCACCAATCCTCAGGTCGCATCGGTTGGGCTCACCGACGCGGAAGCTGTCCGTCGCGGCTTTGCCTGCGAGTGCCGAGTGACGACCATGGGAAGGGTCCCCAAGGCGCTGACCGTAGGAGATACCCGCGGGGTGCTGAAGATGGTCGCCGACGCCAAGACGAGAAGGGTGCTCGGCGTGCACATCGTCTCCCCCATCGCCGCGGACATGGTCCATGCGGCAGCGTATGCGATCCGGGGAGGCCTCTCGGTCGAGGACATCATCGACACGGTTCACGTCTTCCCGACCTTTTCCGAGGCTTTGAAGATGGCCGCCGAGTCCTACCACCATGACATGAGCCGGATGAGCTGTTGCATCGAATGACCTCGCGGAGCGGCGCAATGACAAGGATTCCGCGCCCCAGACCTTTCCCGGCACGCGGAGGGCAGGGCCGGCTGTCTCCGGTTACCTTCGTCACCTTTCCCCACACTCCCCCGGTCCGCGGCGCTCTGGCCGTCATTGCCTTCCCCACGGCCGGGCTCTCGGGCACCATTGCATGTCGCTACCTTGTTCATACTCTCAGGATGGAGCCGTTGGGTTATCTGGACGGGGGGGATTTCGAACCGGCCGTCTGTATCGAACAAGGCCGGGCATCTCCGTGCGTAAGGGCGTTCACGGCCCCCGCCTCCTGCGGTCCGGAGGGGCGGTGCAACCAACTTGTGGTGATCTACACCGACCTTTCCCCTCCAATCGACGATCTACGGCGTCTGGCCAGTGCGGTTCTCCGTTGGGCCGCGAACTCTCGGATTGACTCGATCGTGGTCCTAGAAGGATACCCTTCCTCAGGGGCGGACACGGATAGTTCGGTCACTCCGCCTCGGGTGTGGAGCATGGCGAATGCGCGAGGGGAGGCCCTATTGCAACATCTGAAAGCGGAACCAATGGACGGGATGGCCACCGGGTTCGCGGCAGCACTGATCGTCGAGTCGTTTCCGAAAGGGTTTCCCATTGCTACCCTGGTGGTGGAATCTCAGAAGGATCACCCGGATGCACGGGCGGCCGCCGTCCGAGCCCGGCCCGGGATTCGTCGTACGCTGCCGGGCTCCGGGATGCGCTGCGGCGGCGCACGCGGAAAGTTACCCGGCGAAGAGCGGACACTGGGGGATCCGCGCGCCGCCGGGATGGCACCCTACGCCGCGCCCACCCCGTTCGACCGGCCACAGAGGGGCTGAGGTCGAGATCGATTTCTGGTGCCCCCTCCATGCCAACGGGGGGTCCACACTGGAGGGCCGCTCCGAGGAAAGGGAGCCGCTCGAACGGCCGGGCGACGGCCTACGGACCGCGACCGACAAGAACGGTTCGAGTCCGCCCGACGGCCCCCCGGTTACCGGACTGCCGGCGTGAGAAGAGCCGCGGGGCCGGACGCCGTCTTCGGGAGGGCGACGCGGTGGTCGGCCTCTCCAGATGGACGATGCCGGATCTGCGCGGAGCATCGTACTCGTCATCGGCGGGCCCGAGCCTGCCGTTCCGTCCGGGTCCGTTGACTGGGCCCACCGTTCCCATCCATGCGCCCCCTCCAATCGCCCCGACGCTGCCGCACCGTGCGAGTGGGCCGAGCGCATGATCCGCAGGGCCGTCCTCCTCCCCCACCACTTCTACCGACGCTTGCGCTCGGGGTCCAGGGGGATGAGCCGGAGAACGGCCGGGCTATTCAGGCAGCGTCTCGCTCAGCCGCTGCTCGATGCTCCGGGCCTCGTCAGGGTCGAAGTGTTCGTTGAGCCACGGGTATGCGCTCCCCTCCTCGCGGGCGTTGTGCTCCCCGAGCACGTTGATCAGCTCGACACCGAGATCGTTCGCCCGTTCCGATCGTTCGACGAGGGCCCGATCGATCCGCTCCAGCAGCGCTTCGATCTCCCGGTGCTCCTCGCGGAGCCGGGCGACTAGGGCTCGATGCCTCGGCGCGTCCTCCTCGAGACGAGGGAAGAGCCGCTCCTCCTCGACGGCGATGTGGCGGAGGAGGTGCGAGCGGAAACCGGCGAACCGTTCCCGCCGGGTCGGCCCGTCCGACGCCGGGACGTTCTGGAACCGTTCCCACAGTTCGTCGAGTTCTCGATGGTCGGCTTCGAGCCGGGCGCCGATCCGAGGGGGCTGTGCGCTCACGGGCGATCCCACCGGTTCCGCAGGACGCGGATCCGCTCGACGGAGAGGCCGGGCAGCGGGTTCAACTGTGAGAACAGGACCGGTACCGTGCCGATGCCCCATGCGATGGCGACCCCGAAGAGGAGTCCGCCGCCCAGCGTCGCGGCCCACGCGAGGGACGGTCCGGGGCGGCCCCCGGCCCACGCCAGGAAGACGACGGCCGCCAGCCAGGCCGACGAGAGACCCCAGAGCATCTTCCCGGTCCAGGCATGGGAGATCCGCTGGAACGGGGCGACCATCCCGAACCACATGACCAAGATCGTGAGGCCCACGAACCCCAGAACGTTCACGAGCGCGTGCGTCACCACCGGGGCGTAGTCGTGGGTGGCGACCATTCCGAGGCCCAATCCGCCACCGATTAAGAGCGCGAGAACGCCCGAGAGGTGGAGCGCGAGCGGGGGGCGGGCGGTCCGGGCACGGACGCCCAAAAAGAGCAACGTCGCCAGGAACAGGAGCGCGAACGCCGCCTCCGGGGCGGCCAGGACGTCGAGCGCGATCGAGGCGGAGGGAGAGACCAGCAGCATTCCCACCGGGACGAGGAACCCGCCCGCGGTCGCGAGTCCGGCGAGCGCGACGACCACCTTTGCGGGCGGGTCAGCATCCAGCGAGCGGGGTACGAGACGGAGGCTCACCGCCAAGATGAGGACCAGGGCGTGGCCCAAGACGAACAGGTGGACCGCCGCGAGCCACCAACCGAAGCCGGGGCCCTCGGAGAGCCCCGCGAGCAGAAAGAAGAACGCCGATCCCAGCGCAGCGGTCCATGCGATGAGGAAGAGCGGTACGGTCTCCCGGTCCCCCGGCCGGGGCATGGGACCGCTCGTGCGGAGCGCGGGTTCGAATCGAGCCTGCCAAAAGCGGATCGTGGTGAGGCTGAGGGAGATCGCGAGGAGCGCGGCAGCCAGGCTGAAGATCGGGCCGAGCGCGCCGCCGGCGGGAGCCTCGTAGATCCCGAGGAGACCGAAGGCAACGGCTCCCTCCAGCGCGGCCCAGGAGAGGTACGCGACACCACCACTCGATACCGATCGGCGCGCGACGGTGGGGAAGAGTTGCCAGGAGAACCCTTGGGTCGTGGCGACGACGAATCCGACCAGGAGGAGCCAGACGAGGGCGTTCCAATCCGCGCCGAGTATCCCGGATGCGCCGGCGAAGAGGAGGAGCAACCCGGCCAACGAGAGATGGGCGAGCGCCGCCGTGAGAAACCAGCGGGAGGCGCCGAGAAGCGGCACGACGGATTGAACCCGAGGCGGTCCATATCCTGTGCGGGAGAACCGTCGCCCGGTCGACGGCCGAGGCCCGGGGCTTCCGGCGCTTCGCGCCCGGCACGGGGAACGGAGATTTGCATTCGGTCGAGGTTCCCCGACACAACTGATGACGAACCGCCGGAGACGAAGGACCAGGTCGTCGTGCGTCGTCCGCCGGTGAGTGCGGGCGCCGATCCTCCGTCCACGAATCGAAGGCGCCTCGCGAGGAGCCGGTCACTTCCCCGCCTCTTTCCCCGGAAAGTCGGTCCGGTCCGTCGGAGGCCCCTCCTCATCGGAACGAAGCCGGGCCCGAAGGAACCGTGAGCGCTCGCCCGTGGGCGCCGAGGATCTCTCGCGCCATGCGATCCGCGGAGGCGTGTTCGACCGCCCACTTCCGGCCCCGAACCGAGAGGGAGCGCGCGAGCGGTCTCCCTCGAGGAGCTCGCCAATCGCGACGTCACTCGCCGTACGCGCGGCTCATCGAGGACCGTTGGCCGCTCCGACGGCGAGCGGCCAATCGATGCCGCTGACGCGATCCCGACTGGGAAGGCCCGTCCGAACCCGGCTGGATCGACGGCTCTCCCGGCTAGGCGGGACCGGGCGGTAACGCTATCCGCGAGGGGAGGACTCCCCAGCGGTATGTCGGAGGCGAGCCGGGAGGCCGCGTCGAAATCCGCCGCTCGTCCGGCCTCGTTCGATGAACTCGGCTTGGGACCCCAGCTACGCCGGGGAATCGAGGAGATCGGCTACCGCGTCCCGACGCCGATCCAACAAGGAACGATCCCCTCCGCGGTCTCGGGTCGGGACATCGTCGGTACCAGCCAAACCGGGACCGGCAAGACGGCGGCCTTCCTCCTTCCGATCCTCGAGCGGCTCCTGAACGAGCCCCGCGGTAAGATCCATGCGTTGATCCTCACCCCGACCCGCGAGCTCGCGCTCCAAGCCGAGGGGTTCTTGCGGAAGCTCGCCCGCCACACTCCGCTGCGCGGCGTCGCCGTCTACGGCGGGGTCGGCATGGCCGACCAGGAGCGGGGCCTGCGCGGCGGCGCCGAGATCGTGATCGCGACACCGGGCCGGCTCCTCGACCACCTCGGGCGGGGATACGTCGACCTTCGTTCGCTCAAGATCTTGGTCCTCGATGAAGCGGACCGGATGCTCGACATGGGGTTCCTGCCGGACGTCCGACGGATCCTCTCCGCGCTTCCCCGCGAACGGCAGACCCTCCTGTTCTCGGCGACGATGCCGCCCGAGATCGTCCGCCTCTCCCGGGAGTTCTTGCGCGACCCTCGCCTCGTCCAGGTCGAGGAGCGGACGGTGGCGGCCGTCGGGGTCGCTCACCTCGCGCTTCCCGTTCCCGCTCACCGGAAGTCGGCCCTCCTGACGGAGCTCCTCGCCGACGCGGCGATGACGAGCGTGCTCGTCTTCACACGAACCAAACACCGCGCCGATCGTCTCGCCCGCGACCTGGCCCAGCACGGTTTCCCGACCGGGGTGATCCACGGCAACCGCAGCCAGAGCCAGCGGACCCGGGCCCTCGAGGGATTCCGACGCGGGGACCACCGGATCCTCGTCGCTACCGACATCGCTGCCCGGGGCGTCGACGTCAAGGGCGTGAGCCACGTCGTGAACTTTGACGTGCCGGCCGACCCGGAGACGTACGTCCACCGGGTCGGCCGAACGGCCCGGGCGCAGCAGCGCGGCGACGCCTACACCCTGGTCGCGCCCGAGGAAGAAGCGGACTTCGCCCGGATCGAGCGGACGCTCGGTCTCCGGATCGAGCGGTCCATCGTTCCGGGGTTCGCCTACAACGTCCCAACTCCCCCGCCATCCCGCTCACACCGAACGAACGGTCCGGGCCGCGGCCGGCATCGATCCGGCCGGTCGGCAGGGCGAACGGGGTACGGATTGAGCCGCTACGCCCCCAACCGCTTTCCGACCCGTCCGGGAGGTTGAGCGAGGTCGGCGCGCGATTTCCCCAGAACCCGAATCAAAGCCAGGCCGCTGAACCCTCGCCCATCAAGACCCGGTGGGCACGAATGAACACCGGTGGACCCGGGGAGAGCCGGACTCGAGCCCGGCCCCAGCGACCCTTTGTCTCTGCTCCCTTCCTCCGTGGATTCTTCGCACGGCCCATCCTCCTACTTGGGACCCTCCGCTGAGCTCCGAGCCGAGGTGAACGACGCCGACGAAGCAGCATTTCGACTTCCGTCGATCGGTGCGGTGCCGTGGAGCCTCGGTGACGACAAGTCGGGACGGACCCGCCGAGCGTACAGCCGACGGGCAGATCGTGCGGGATTGCCGGGACGCGGGAGAGTTCCGGCGGCAGACCGCCATCCAGAGGCTCAACGACCGGGCGAAGCTGTCCGAAAATCGCACGCGACCGACCGATCTCACGGGGACCGGACGGACCCCGACCGAACCGTCCCATGCCCTCGCGCTCTTGAAGAGGATCGGCGGCGGAACGACGGTATGGAAGGCCGGCCCTCCCCCCTCCCACCGTCCGTTGTGCACGGGACCGCCGAGCGGGTTCATGGCGTCGATCGATACGGTTAGTCGTTTCGGCCGTCGCTGCCGGAGTCGGAACCCGGCCGCGGGCGGAGGCGCCGGTGCGACGCGGCTTGATTGAAAAACCCCATAAGTCCCGGAGCGTCGTCACTTTGCCGTCAACTCCAGACGGTCTTTGCGCCGTCGCCGGCGGTGAGGATCGATGTTGTGGGCGAAACAGGTCCGGGCGTTCCCGTGACCTCGGACGACGGCGGGAACGAACGGACGACGACGCTTCGTGCTTCGGGTGACCCGCGAATCACCCGGCTCTCCGCGAGCGCGATCGGCATCGGAGGCGCGGCCGGCGCGATCGCCTTCGTGCTGTACCATGCGATTGGGCTGCTCACGAACGCCGCGTTCTACGGGGTGCTGAGCGCGACGTTTGTCTCGCCGGCCGACAATCACCTCGGACTCGTCGTGATCGTCCTGCCGGCGATCGGCGGGGTCATCGCCGGACTGCTCATCCGCTACGGCTCGCCCAAGATCGTCGGACACGGGATCCCCGAGACGATGGAAGCCGTCGTCACGACGGAGAGCCGGGTCGAGCCGAAGGTCGGGGTGCTGAAGGCGATCGCCTCCACGGCGACCATCGGCTTCGGGCAGCCGTTCGGGGTCGAAGGGCCGATCATCCAGACCGGCGGAGCGTTCGGTTCGTACATCGGCCAGTGGCTCACCGTCACCCCCTCCGAGCGGCGGATCCTGCTGGCGACCGGCGCGGCCGCGGGAATGGCCGCCATCTTCGGGACGCCGATCTCGGCGGTCCTGCTCGTGGTCGAGCTGTTGCTGTTCGAGTTCCGGGTCCGCTCGCTGATCCCGATCGCCCTCGGCTCGGCCGTCGGCGCCGGGATGCACTACCTACTCATCAGCCCCGAGCCGCTCTTCCCGACGCCCGCCTACGACGCGGGAAGCCTCGCCGCCCTTCCGCTGTTCATCCTGCTCGGACTCGCCTGCGGACTCTTCGCGGTCTTCGTGACCCGGGCGCTGTACCGCACCGAGCGGATCTTCCGTCGGCTCCCGATCGGCCAGCCGTGGCTCCCCGCGCTCGGCGGCGTCGCGGTCGGCCTGGTCGGGTTCTTCGTCCCCGACATCCTCGGGGTCGGCTACAACGTGATCGACGACGTCCTCGTCGGGCGCCTCGCGATCACGCTCGTCCTCCTCCTGATCGGCGCGAAGCTCCTCGCTTGGCTGCTCGCGATGGGTTCTCAGACCTCCGGAGGGACGCTCGCCCCGTTGTTCCTTGTGGGCGGCGCCTTCGGCTACGGTCTCGGGTTCGGTTTCGACGTGATCGCCCCGGGCTCGCCCGTGCCCGGGGTATTCGCCGTCGCCGCGATGGCCGCGGTCTTTGGGGCCGCGGCGCGGGCGCCTCTGGCGTCGAGCGTCTTTGCGCTCGAGGTGACGCGCGACTTCAACGTCGTCGTCCCGATCTTCGTCACCGTCTTTGTCGCCGAGCTGCTCGCGGAGTACCTCCTCCCCGAGACGATCATGACCGAGCGCCTCAAGGAGCGCGGCTACTCGATCCGGCACATCTACGAGTACAACCCGCTCCGGCTCGCCCGAGTACGCGACGTGATGAGCCGGCCGGTCGTGACCGTCCCGGCCGAGACGACCGTCCTCGAGCTCCATCGGCGATTTCAGCGGCCGGACGACCCGATGTTCCGCTTGAAGCGCGTCCCGGCGATCGAGGCGGGCCGCGTCGTCGGCGTGGTCGACCGGGAGGCAGTCTACCGCGAGCTCATCGAGCACGGCCACCCGGAGCGCCCGAGCCGCGAGATCGCCGACCGGAGCTTCGTCACGATCGCGCCGGAGGCGACCGCGTACGCCGCCTACTCGACCCTGATCTTGCGGAAGGTCCCCTACCTGCTCGTCACGGACGAGAGCGGAACTCTCGTCGGCTACGTCTCCCGGACGAACCTCCTCGAGGCGAGCCGCCGGAAGGCCGAGGAGGACTTCGTGCTCCAGGAGGGCTACGGAAGCTTCTTCGTCCGGCGCTGGCGCGCCCGCCGAGGATCTCGCGGGTCGGCCCGGGCCGCCCCTGCCGCCGAGCCGCCACCACCCGCCCAAGACCCGCGAGCGCCCGAAGGCCCGGGCCCTCGCGGTGCCCCTCCGTCGACCCCCGTGCCGGCGGACCCCACCCCGATGCCTCCGATGGGGAAACCGGAAGAACGGGAACCCTAGCGCGCGACGAAGATCCAGACGACGCTCGCCGCGGCGAGGGCCGCGACCATGATCGGGCCCGACTGGCGCACGAATCGGCGCCAGCCGACCCGGAACCCCCGGCGCTCCGCCTCCGCTAGGCCGACAATCCCCGCGGCGGATCCGATCGGGGTGCCGTTCCCGCCGAGGTTGAGACCGAGGGTCGCGGCGTAGACGAGGCCGGTCGTTCCGACCTGGGCCGCGGCGCCGATCTGGGCGACGAGCGGCGCCGCGACCGCGGCGAGCGGGACGTTGTCGATGAGCATCGAGAGCCCGGCGAGCGCCCAAAGGAGCACCAAGCCGAGGGCGATCGGGTCGGTCACGCCGGTCGCGAGGAGGCCCCCGGCGAACGCCGCGATCGCCCCGGTATCCAGGAGCGCCCCGACGAGGACGAACAGAAGGGCGAGGAAGAGCAGCGTCTGCCAATCGAGGTCTTCGACGAGCCCGCGGGCGAAGCGAGGCCCTGCGATCGCCACGGCCGCCCCGCCGCCCGCGACGCCGACCATCCAGATCGGGATCCCCCAGCTCGACCCTTCGACGAGGAAGGCGATCATCACGACGAACGCGCCGATCGCGACGAGCACGTGGGGCCGGTCGAGCTCGATCGTCGGCCGGGGAACGGACGGAGGCGGTGCGCCGGGCGTCGGCCGCATCGACCGGACGAACAGGAGGACCGTGACGGCGAGGGCGGCGAGCGCCGCCGGGCCGGTGTGGGTCAGGAACGCCGGAAAGCTGAGCGCGAACTTCGTCCCGAGGATGACGTTCGGCGGGCTGCCGAAGAGCGTGCCGGCGCCGCCGATGTTCGCGGCCGACACCTCCCCGAGCACGAAGGGGATCGGCGGGATCCGGAGCGCCTGGCAAATCTCGAGCGTGACGCCGATCAGGATCAAGATCACCGCCACCGACGTGAGCAGCATCGACAGGGCGAACGCGAGTCCCGCGAGCGTCGCGAACAGCCGGACGGGGTTTCCTTTGAGGCGAAAGGCGAGCGTGAGCGCGGCCGCCCGGGTGAGCCCGAGCGCGCCGAACAGCGCCCCGAACAAGATCAGACCCGTCAAGAGGGCGAGCGCGTTCCACTCCACGACGGATCCGCCCGCGCCCCACCCTTGGGGGACGAGGGCCCCCGTGGGGACGAGGCCGACGCCGACCGCGATCGCCGCACCCGCCCCGACGATCGGGACGCGGTAGTTCTCCCAAACGACCGTGAGCGCGATCGCTCCGAGGAAGACGGCCGTGGCGGCCACGGCCGGCGCGCCGACCATCCGTCGCCTCCGGCTATCGGCCCGGGGCAACGCCAAGGTACTGTGTCGTTCGCTGGAGGCTGTCGAGCGTGCCCATCACGATGAGAGCGTCCCCGGCCCGGAGCACCTCCGTGACCGGCGGGAGCAGGCGGACGTCGTGCTCTCCGTCGGGCCGCGCACGGGCGTAGCCGATCACTCGGCCGTCGGAGGCGCCCCGGACGAGGCGCTCGGCCTCGCCGAGGCTCTTCCCGACGAGGGGGCTGTCGTCCCGGAGGACGTACTCGGTGATGTCAGCTCCGTGCGAGGTCGCGCTGAACCCTTCGATGACGTTCGGAATGTCGGGTCGGAACGCGGCGTTCGCGCAGAGCCGGCCGCTCATCTGCCCGGGGCTCGTGACGTACGTCACTCCGGCCGCCTTGAGGGTCTGCCGAAGTTCCGGCCGCGCGACGGAGACGACGACGCGCAGGCGGGGTCGCCGCGAGCGCAGGTTGATCGCCGCGATCAGGTTGAGCGTGTCGTCCGAGGTGCAGATGATCGCCGCGGTCGCCGCGTCGATGTTCATCCGGTTGAGGATCTCCTCGTCGGGCGATGCGGCGTAGGTGACGAAGAACCGGCTCTCCGGCGCCAGCGTCCGCAGGTTCGCGACCTCGTCCGCTTTGTCGGTCAGGAGGGCGACCTTCTCGCCTTGGGCGAGCAGCTCACGGACCGCGGATTGGCCGACCGGCGTGTACCCGAGCACGACGATGTGCCCGGCGAGGTCGGTGCCGAGCGTGCCGAGTGCCGCCTGCCGCGACTCCTCCCCGACGACGCTCAACACGACCGAGACGAGGTAGGCGCCGAGGAAGATCTCGATGCCGATGATGGCGATCGCGAACAGCTTGGCGTCGACGGTGACCGGCACGACGTCGCCGTAGCCGACCGTCGAGAGCGTGGCGATCGCCCAGTAGAAGGAGTTGAGGAGTCCGGGTTCGTTCGCGCCGTGCAGGTACCAAAAGCCGAGCGCCGCTCCGAAGTAGACGGCGACCCAGGCAAGCGCGAACTTCCAGATCGCGCGCAACAATAGCTTGAGGAACGCGAGTCGGCGGGCCACGGGGCCGCATCGATCGCCGCCATTATTGGTTTGCCCTCGGCGGGGGCGCGACGGGAAAGCGTGCGGGGGCTCCCCGTCGCATCGAGCGCCCCCAGGAGGGAGGAACCCGAGACCCGACCGGCCGGAGGACCCGCGGTCCGCGCGTGCCGACCGGACCGTGTCCCGCGGGCCGGCGAGCGATTGAATCGCGCGCCGGGAGCCGGGAGCGGCGCGTCAGGCGCGGGGTCGGATGGCGAACTCGCACCGGTCGTCCCCTTGGGCGATGCAGTGCGTCTCGGTGCAGTCGACGATTCGGTCGGTCACCGCCGAAATCACGCCGGCGAGGCAGCCGCGAATGAACTGGCTGTACGGAATCGGCGACCGTTGGCTGCGGCATTCGAAGCCGTCGCGCATCGTCAGGCGGGCCGTGCCGTGGTCAAAGTCGTATTCGAGGAGCTCGGTCTCCCCCCATCCCATCGCGGTGAACAGCCGGAGCGCGTACTCCGGATGCGTCCGCAAGAACGCGCTACCGAACGTCCGCACGTAGGCGGCCCCGGCCGACTCTCCGTACGCCCGTCCCTGCTCGTACATAAGTACCGCACCGCCGCTGCCCATGCGCAGGCGAAGATTGTCGAGCATGTCGGACGCTCGATGCGCGTCCAGAACGATCGCGCGGGCCCGTTCGGTGAGGTAGAGCGGAAACGACGAGTCGATCAGGACCCCCGAAAGACCGCTCCGCACGATCGCCCCGAGCACGTAGGCCTTCCCCTCGAGGCAGTGTCGGATCGCCTCCGCATCGATCGGAGGCGTGACCGCGAGATGGAGCCGCGCGAGCAGCGGCGCTCGGGCGGTCCCCGCCGCTTCGGCATGGGGGAGCGGGGCGACGTGGAGCGCCACGACGGAGCACCCCGGCTCCGGTAAGCAGCCCAAGAGATCGGCGAGGCGGCCCTTCGCGTCGTCGAATTCGACCGTCACCTCGTAGAGTTCCTTCCCCGGACGGGTGACGAAGATCGAGAGGCTCTTCGGAAGGGGGGGTCCTTGCGGGGTGATCGGGCCGCTCATCGCTCGGTCGCCTCGTCGCCTCCGACGAGTCGAACGGAGCCCAGACCCTCCTCCCCTTCTTAAAAGAGGTGGGCTATCGGGCCCTCTCGACCCGCGGACGGTTTGCGCTCGACGCGGCCGATCGGGAACCGGCGCGCGTCGGCTTCGCAAAGGGTATATAGCGGGGTCCGAGTGGGCGGGCCCTCGATGGCCGCGATCGCCTCCGCGGTCCCGGGCAACGACCGTATGCCTCGAACGTCGCTTCCGAAGCCGGGGACCGAGTACACTCGCTTCGAACGGGCCCGGATCCTCGGCGCCCGGGCGCTCCAGATCTCCCTCGGCGCGCCGCTCCTGATCGAGGTCGAACCGACGCTCGTCGACCCGGTCGAGATCGCCGAGCGCGAGTTCGCCGCCGGCGTAATCCCGATCACCGTGCGGCGATCGCCGCCGGCGAACTAGGGGCGGCGGGCGTCCGTCCGCTACACCCCGGCCGACGCGAGCGCTTCGTCACACCCGCACGTCGTCGGTGCCGCAAGCTCGGGGATCAGCCGCGCGAGCACCGACCGGATCCGCTCGTCGTTCGCCCGCATCGTCGAGAGGATCTCCGCGGTCTCGACCGGTCGCTCGGCCCAGACATCGAAGTCCGTCACCATCGCGAGGCAGACGAAGCAGCGGGCCCGCTCCCGGGCGAGGGTCACCTCGGGAACGAGCGTCATGCCGATGACGTCCGCGAACGAGCGGAACAGCTTCGACTCGGCCCGAGTGCTGAACCGCGGGCCCTCGACGCAGACGTACGTCGTGCCCTCGACGAACGGCGTCCCCGCCGCCCGGCCGGCCCGGGCCGCCCGCGCCGAGAGATCCGGGCAGAACGGGTCGGCCATCGAGACGTGGTAGACCTTCCCGCCGTCGAAGAACGTCGTCGGCCGCTGCTTCGTGTAGTCGATGAACTGGGCCGGGAGCGTGAACGTCCCGGGCGACAGCCGCTCCTTAAGCGACCCCACGCTGTTGAGCGCGATCAGCGCATCCGCGCCGAGGCTTACGAGCGCGTCGACGTTCGCCCGATAGTTGACCCGGTGGGGCGGGATCGTGTGGCCGGCGCCGTGCCGGGGCAAAAAGAGCACCCGCATCCCCCCGACGGTCCCCTCTTCGATCGGGGCGGACGGAGCACCCCACGGCGTCGCGACGCGATGGGTGGTCTCGGGGCCGTCCGGAAACAGCGCGCGGATCCCCGACCCGCCGATCACGGCGACGGTCCGCCGGGTCCGCGACGTCATCGCCGTCCCCGGGGCGACGCGGTCGCGAGGTATCGGGCGAGGACGACGTCGCCGCGCGTCCGTTCGACGATCCCCCGCGCGGCGTCCTGCTTCGGCTTCAGCGGGACGACGGCCCGGGACGCATCGAACCGCATCAGCGTATGGAACAGCTCGTCGAGCAGCGCCAATCGCGCCTCGGCCGAATCGAGATCGCCGCGGGCGAGCGCGCTCAGCGCGAGCCGGCGAACCTCGCCCGTCAGATCGCCGAGGCCGAGGAGGTACTCCTCCGGACCGACGCCGAGCGTGCTCGGGCCAACGATCGGCCGGCCCGCAGCGACGCGGGCGAGCAGGACCGCCTCGACACCCTCCGGGACGGCGTCGCCCGCGACGCCCGCGTCCGCCCCCGCCTCGCGCCGAAGGTCGGCGGAGAGGGCGCGGACCTGATCGGTCAGGCGGGCGACCTCGCGGTCGTCGATCCGACCGAGGTGGATCTGGTGCATGAGATTCCGGGCGCGCTCCCGGATCGCTCGGCCGCGGTCGTGGAGCTGACGGCGGGCGGCTTCCCGCTCGGAGAGGTGGCGCTGGATCGACCGGACCTCTTGTTCCGGCAAGGCGGCCTGAAAACGATCCGCCGATCGCCGAGCGACCGTCGACGGGTTACGTGTAGAGCGTGAACCGCGCATCGTCGTTCCCTCCGTCCAACAGTCCGAGCCGGACGCCCGCGTCGATCCAGCCGTGCGCATAGCTGACGGCCGCGAGCGCGCGGGCGGCATCGCCGCTCGCCGCGAAGTGCTCGGCGTCGGCGAGGTAGGCCCGGGCCATCGCGAGCACGTCCTCGCTCCCGCGGGCGAGGAACGATCGCTCGGGCGGTGCCCGGCGCACCCGCGCGAGCGCCTCGCGCGTGAGCGACAGGTACTTCTCGAGGAGCGGCGCGACGTCCATCGCGGCGCGGATAGAACTGTCGGGATATAACACGCCGCGGCCCGACGCTTTCCGGTGGGAGCCCGCGGCGGACCCGCGCGACGGCGGAGGGGGACGGCCATTCGACCCGTTCCGGCGCCCGCCGATGGCGACCCGGCCGGATCCGCTGGCCGGTCGCCCCGATCGTTCGCCCGTCCGTCAGCCCTTCGGTACTTTCTCCCAGTCCTTGAGAAACCGCGCGAGGCCGATCTCCGTGAGCGGGTGCTGGACCAGCTTTTCCATCACGGCGTACGGCATCGTCGCGATGTCCGCCCCGATCTGGGCGGCCTCGAGGACGTGGACCGGGTGGCGGACGCTCGCGACGAGCACCTCGGTCGAGAACCGGTAGTTGCGATAGATCGTCACGATGTCGCGGATGAGATCGATCCCGACCTCGCTCTGGTCGTCGAGCCGCCCGATGAACGGGCTCACGTACGCCGCGCCGACCTTCGCCGCGAGGAGCGCCTGGTTCGCGCTGAAGACGAGCGTGACGTTGACGCGCGTCCCTTCGCCCGCGAGGATCTTCGTCGCGCGGAGGCCAGCCGGCGTCATCGGGACCTTCACGTAGATCGACGGGTGGATCGCCCGCAGACGGCGCCCTTCGGCGACCATCCCGTCCGTCTCCGTGGCGACGACCTCGGCGGAGACCGACGGGACGCCGATCGCACAGATCTCCCGGAGCACGTCGTCGAACCGTCGCCCCTCCTTCGCGACAAGCGACGGGTTCGTCGTGACCCCGTCGAGGATCCCGAGCTCCCACATCGTCCGGATCTCCTTCGCGCTCGCGGTATCCAAGAACAGCTTCACGTTCCGTGCCTCCGCGCGTCGTCCATGGCCGCCGCCTACGAAATCTTTCCCCTCACGTGGAGGAGGTCGAGCGCCTCCGCGGCGAGCCGCTCCGGTCCGAGACCGTAGCGCTCCATCACGGCCCACGCCTCGCCGCTCTCGCCAAAAACATCGGGCACGCCGACCCGGCGCACGGGGACGGGGTAGCTCTCCGCCGTGGCGGAGGCGACGAGCGCCCCGACCCCCGTAAGGACGGTGTGCTCCTCCAGGACGAGGATCGCGCCGGTCTCCCGGGCCGCCCGAAGGAGGGTCGGCGCGTCGTACGGCTTCACGGAAGCGAAGTCGAGCACCCGCGCGCCGATCCCGCTCTCCCGGAGCCGCTCGGAGAGCGCGAGCGCCGGAGCCAGCATCGCGCCGACGGCGACGATCGTGAGGTCGCTACCGGGGGCGAGCTCGTTCGCCCGTCCGAGCCGGAACGCCCCGTCCGTGACCGTCATCAGGTTCTCCCGGGGCATTCGGAGGTACGCGGGTCCCGGGGTCTCCGCGATCGCGCGCGTCGCCGCCGCGGTCGTCGGCGCGTCTCCCGGCACGACGACGGTCATGCGCGGGAGCCCCCGCATCAGGCCGATATCTTCCACGATCTGGTGGGTCGCCCCATCGGGCCCGACCGTGAGCCCTCCGTGGGTCGCCCCGATCTTCACGTTCGCCTGGTTGTAGCAGATCGCCTGGCGGACCTGATTGTACGCCTGGCCGGCGGCGAAGACCGCGAACGTGCTCGCGAAGACGGTCCGGCCGCTCAGCGCGAGACCCGCGGCGATCGTCATCATCGTCGGCTCCATCACCCCGACGTTGAAGAACCGGTCCGGGAACCGCTTGCCGAAGAGCGACGTGCGCGTCGAGCCCGACAGGTCGGCGTCGAGGACGACCATCGTCGGGTCGGCCTCGCCGAGCTCCACGAGCGTCCGCCCGTAAGCGTCCCGGAGGCTCTCGGGTTTCGGGGCCGGCGAGCCGAACGCGCCCATCGTTCCCTACGGCAGGGGCGGGAGCTCCGCGAGCGCCCGCTCCGCCTCCTCCCGGCTCGGCGCCTTCCCGTGCCACGCGTGCTGGTTCTCCATGAACGAGACCCCCTTGCCCTTGATCGTCTTCGCCACGATCGCCGTCGGTCCGTCCGTCCGGCGCCGCGCCGCCTCGAGGGCGCCCAAGATCTCCGGGAATCGGTGACCGTCGATCTCGACCGTGTGGTAGCGAAACGCCCGGAACTTCTCCGCGACCGGCTCGATCCCGAGGATCGACTCGGTCGGCCCGTCGGTCTCGAGCCCGTTGCGGTCGAGGATCACGGTGAGGTTCGAGAGCCGGTAGTGGCCGCCGGCCATGAGCGCCTCCCAGGTCGGACCGGCTTGGCACTCGCCGTCGCCGATGATCGTGTAGATTCGGCTCGGCCGGCCCGCGAGCCGGGCATCGAGCGCCATGCCGACGGCCATCCCAATCCCCTGGCCGAGACAGCCGGTCGACGCCTCGATGCACGGGAGCTTGTTGCGGTCGGCGTGCCCCTGGAGCCGGCTGCCGAGGCGGCGGAGCGTGAAGAGTTCGTCGTGGGGCAGGTAGCCCCGATGGGCGAGGGCGGCGTAGAGCGCGGGCGCCGCGTGACCCTTCGATAGGACGAGGCGATCGCGATTCGGCTCGTCGGGATGCGCGGGGTCGATCCGGAGCTCGTGGAAGACGAGCGCGGTGATCAGGTCGGTCATCGACAGACTCCCGCCGGGATGGCCGCTGCCCGCCTCGGCCAGCATTCGGATCACGTCCCGTCGGATCTCCCGCGCCGTCCTCTCGAGCGACCGGACGAGTTCCCCGGGAGCGTCGTCGACCATCGGCGGGCGAGACCACGCCGGGGGGCTTATTTGAGGTTGCGCCGGCCGCGCGGCCGCCCCGCCGGCGGCGCGCCGGCCCCGATCGCCCCGGATCACGCCCGGGCGCGGAGCGCTGCGAACGCCACCGCGAGGGCGTTCGAGTTGAGATCGCGGACGCGCAGCGGGTACGCCCCGACCGCGTAGACGCCGGTCGACAGCCCGTCGGGCGAGCAAACGAGCGGATCGATCGCGGCCGCGAGCTGCGCCCAGTAATCGCTCGACGTCGTGGCGAGCCCCGCGGCGACGACCCGACTCGCGACGACCTGGAGGCCGCCCGCCGCCGGCTGGGGGCGGCCGTCCGCGACGATCACGAACGGCACGCCCGGGGCGCTCTCGTGGCCGGAGACGGTGCAGAAGTAGGCGTAGTACGGCGCGACGTCGAGCGGCGTCTCGCTCGCGGCGGTCGGAACGCCGGTCGCCGCGGCCCGGGCCTCCTGGACGCGGGCGATCGCATCCCACGAGTCGGCGAGGCCGAACGCGTCGGCTCGCGCTTCGAGCAACGCCGAGAGGAGGAACGGCTCCGCCGTCGTGAGCCCGTGCCGTTCCCAGTGGACGTCCTGGCCGTACAGCCGCACGGCTTCGAGCCGGGGCTCCGTCCCGACGCGAAACCCCGCGGCCCGATACCCCGCGCTCGCGAGGACGCCGTACGGGTATCGTCCCTCGTGGAACCGGCCACGGTCGGCGCGCCAGCCTTCGATGGCGCCGTCCGAGAGGCTCGGTTCGACGTTCCACGACGCCCGGCTCGCCTCGATCGCCCGCCGCCAGGCCGGGTGGCGCTCGGCGAGCCACGAGGTCGCCAAGAGGTACCAGCCGATATCGGTCGCGCTCCAGGCGGGCGTGCCCGGGGACGCGCCCGTGGCGTCGGCCGGTGCGAGGGTGTCGTACCGGGCGAACTGGTTCGGAAGCCGCGCCCCCTCGTGCTCCACCTGCGGGAGCCGGCTCACGCTTTCGAGGGCCCGCTCGGCCCGGGCTTGGACGGTCGCGGGGCGCTCGAAGCCGAGCCGTTCGGCGGACGAGATCGCGAGAAGCAGGTTGGCAACGTCCCAGAGGGTCACGAACGGAAACGTCTCGGTCGACGCGACGAGGCCGGTCTCGGGGTGGGTGTGCGAACGGACGTACGCCCAGCCCGCGCTTCCCCAGCGCCGCAGCATGGCCTCCCGGTCGGCTCCGCCGTCGGATACGGCCGCCGCTCCGCCCCCCATGGTCACCCGAGCGGCCCGGCCGTCACGTCCCCCGCGCCGCCTCCCGGGAGCGGCCGAGCGAACGGCCCCGCGACGATCGGCGAGCGGCCGGCGGCGCGGCGAGGAGGCTGCGGAGCGTCGTCAGGTCTTCCGCGTAGCGCGCGTAGCCGCGGTCGTCGAGCGGAGTTTCGAGGAATCCCGGTACCCGGGCCCACCGGCGGTCGTTCAGCCACGGGATAAACCCGGCGAGACCGATCGCCCCCCGGCCGATATTCTCGTGGCGGTCGAGGTGGCTCCCGAGCCCCTGCTTCGAGTCGTTCAGGTGGAAGGCGCGGACCTCCGAGAGCCCGAACGTCGAGCCGATCGCGTCGATCACTTCGCCGTACGTTTCGTCGGTCCGAAAATCGTAACCGGCCGCGAACAGGTGGCAGGTGTCGAGCGTGATGCCGACCCGCGAGCGGTCCGTGATCCCGCTCAGGATCGAGGCAAGCTCTTCGAAGCGGCTCCCGATCGTCGATCCCTGGCCGGCGGCGTTCTCGAGCAGGAGGCGAGGGGTCCCGTCGGGCGTCGCTTCGAAGATCGTGTTCAGCGTCTTCGTGATCTGCTTGACCCCGGCGTCGACGCCCGAGCCGAGATGCGCGCCGGGGTGGAGGATCAGCGCGTCCACGCCGAGCGCCCGGGCCCGCTCGAGTTCGTCCCGCAGGGCGTTCACGGACTGGCGGAGACCGGCCGGCTTCGGGCTCGCGAGGTTCGCGAGATAGCCGTGATGGACCGCCGTCGCTTGGAGTCCGAACTCGCTCACGGCCCGACGGAACCGCTCGACGCCGTCGGCGGGCAGCGGGGGGCCGGACCACATCTGGGGGCTCTTCGAAAAGATCTGCAGGGAGTCGCAACCGATCTCGCGGGCCGCGCGGACCGCCTGGTCAAGACCGTCCGCGATCCCGAGATGGGCGCCGAGGTACACGGGGACCGGACCCCGAACAGGGCCTTAAGCCTCGCCCGCTCGCTCGGCCGGATCCTGTCGGAGCTCCGGTTCCGCTGGACCATCGGACCGGGCGCGCGGCGCCCTAGCGCCGCACCCGGCGATAGCGACGGTCTCCCGCCCAGACAAAGATCGGAGCGAGCACAGCGAGCCCGGCGAGCGTTCCGCCGGCGCTCACGGGCACCGGACCGAACGGAGTTCCCCCCGGCACAAGGAGGTAGAGGAGCGTGCCGAGGACCGCGCCGTACGTGACTCCCCCCGCGGCCATCCACGGCGAACGAAGGTGGCGGGCCGCCCGGAGCAGGCCGAGCACGAGCCCCGCGGCGCCGACCATCTCGCCCGCGAAGATTGCGATCGTGGTCGCACGTCCGAGCGGGGAGGCGCCGTACACGCAGGGAAGGGCGCGCGTCAGATCGCCGGCAAGGCAGGCGGCGATCGCGGACGGAGACGAGACGACCACGACGGCCGCCACCACCAGGACGAGGGCGCCCAACGACCCGACCGCGACGAGCACCGTGGCCGCCCGGAAACTTCGGTCGACGTCCTGCCACGCGGCGAATCCGCGCCCGTAGAAGAAGAACGAGCCGACGAGCGCGACCGCGCCGATCGCCACGAGGCTCCCGTCCGTCGTGATCGAGCGAGCGCCGATCGGCCCGGCGGCGTTCAGCAGCTCGTTCGCGAGGAGCGCCGGCGCCGCGAGGGCGATCAACCCACCGATGAGCCCCAACCCGGCCCCGACGGCGACCCGTCGGACCGCCGTGTTCTCGACCGTCACGCGCGCGGGAGCCGTCATCGAGCGGTCGACCTTGAGGGCCTGTTACCGATTCCTCGTCGATCGGCGCTGCCCGACGCCCGGTCGCGGTTCCGATGTCGGGGGAGGCTGACAGCTTTCCGCGGTTCCCGTAGGCTCGCGCACTTCAGTACCGCGCGGAACGCCGGTGGGCTTAACTGCCGGGTTCGGAATGGGACCGGGTGTTTCCCCACCGCTTTGGCCGTCAGCCGGGCGTTGCACCGGGTCGCGCTATTTAACTTTCTCGAGTCGATAGCGCCGAGAAACCTCGGGAGATGGGATCACGATCGCGGGGCCTCCCGGCGAATCTGAAGGCCGATCCCCCCGCCGAGCCGCTGCTTGATCGCGAGGTGGAGGAGGAGAAGGCCGGCCGCCTCGAGGTAGCGGGCGCGTCGGAGCTCCCCCGCATCGATCGGGTCGAGGCCGAGATCGCGGGCGAGTCGGAGGACAGTCGCCTTCGCGTTCGCGTCGTCGGCGGCGACGAACGTAGTCGCGGGCTCTCCGCCGACCTTCCCCGATTCGAGATGCTCCGCGAAGACCGTATTGAACGCCTTCACGACGCGCGCCCGGGGCGCGGCCCGCTGAAGCTCCTCCGCGCCCGACGTGGAGAACCCGTACGCCCACTCGAAATCGCTCGTGTAGATGTTCGTGACATCGACGACCGTCCGGCCGGAGAAGTTCGACGGACCGACCGCGGCGACAATCTCGCGGACGGCCGCGTGAGGAACCGCGAAGACGACGACCTCGCTTGTGCGCACCGCCTCGTCGAGGCTCACGACCGATCGCCCGGCGACCGACGCGGCAGGTCGTCGCGAACCGAGGACGACCTCGTGGCCGGCCCGGGCCCACCCGTTCCCGAGCACCCGGGCGATCGTACCAGTGCCCAACAGACCGATCTTCACGGGGCCCTCCGGGGTCGGGAGAGTCGAGCCGGTACTTACCGAACCGGGGCGATCTTCTCCCTAAGCCTCATCCGCCGGTCGAGCTACGGGGAACGGAGACGGCCATGACCGAACCCGCGTACCCGTACAACGTCTCGGAGTACCGATTGAACCTGAACGTCGATTTCGCTCGACTCGCCTGGAGTGGGAGCGTGGAGTTTGACGTGGTCGGGGACGGGCCGGCGGTCCCCCTCGACTCGGTCGGCCTCGAGATCGACCGGGCGACGGTCGGAGGGTCGCCCGCGCCCTGGACGTTCCACCCCGAGGACGAGCAGGTGACGCTCGAGGCGCCCGTGCACGGCCGCGCGCGCGTCGTCGTCGACTTCCACGGGACGGTGAAGGACGGCTTGATGGGGCTCTACAAGTCCCGGTTCGGCTCGTCGTACATCCTCACGACTCAGTGCGAGCCGACCGGCGCGCGGATGATCTTCCCGTGCGTCGACCGGCCGGACCGCAAGGCGCGATTCCACGTGACCGTGGAAGCGGACGCAAACGTCGACGTCGTCTTCAACACGCCCGCGGACGGGGTGACGGCCGCCGGCGCGCGTCGGCGCTGGAGCTTCGCGACGACCCCCCCGATGGCGACGTACCTGTTCTACCTCGGGGTCGGAAGGTTCGAGCGACGGAGCGAGAACGCCGGTTCGGTGTCGATCAGCGTGCTGACCCCGCCGGGCCGCTCGGGAGAAGGTCAGACCGCACTCGAGGTCGCCCGCCGCTCGTTGTCGGCACTCGAGCGCTACTACCGCCTGCCGTACCCCTTGCCGAAGCTCGACCTGATCGCCGTACCGGAGTTTCCGTTTGGCGCGATGGAGAACTGGGGGGCGATCACGTTCCGGGAGTTGCAGCTTTTGATCGGCCCGAAGACGCCGGCCGGCGAGATGCGCTACACGTTCCACACGATCGCCCACGAGGTCGCCCACCAGTGGTTCGGCAACCTGGTCACGCCGTACTGGTGGACCGATATCTGGCTCAACGAGAGCTTTGCGACGTTCCTCGAGCACGTCATCATCGATCAGGAGTACCCCGAGCTTCACAGCCCGGAAGACTTCCTGCTCTACTGGTTCCGCCGGGGAACGATGCTCGACTCCCTGCCGTCGACGCACCCGATCATCGTCCCGGTCGCCCGACCCGCCGAGATCAGCGAGGCCGTCGACCTGATCTCCTATACGAAGGGCGCGAGCGTGCTCCGCATGATCGAGGGGTATCTCGGCCGCGAGCGCTTCCAAGCGGGGATCGCCGATTACCTGGGCCGCCACGCGTGGGGGAACGCCCGATCGACGGACCTCTGGGAGGCGCTCGACCGGACGTCGGGCGAGCCGATCTCGACGATCCTGAAGGCGTGGACGGAACGGCCGGGCCTTCCGGTCGTCCGGGCGACGTCGACGGCCGAGGGGATCACCCTCGCCCAAGAGCGGTTCTCCTACGACCGGCGTCCGAACCGGGAGACGTGGCCGATCCCGATGGTCGTCGCCGTGAACGACCGGACCGAGCGGATCCTGTTCGACTCCCCGAGCCGACAGCTGTCGGTCCCGAACGGGGCGACGGTCCACCTCAACCAGGGCGCCTCGGGGTTCTACCGGACGCTCTACGATGGGCCGCTCTACGACCGGCTCCTCTCGACGTTCTCCGCCCGCTCGTTCGGGGATCGGTTCGTGCTGTTCGATGACGCCTACGCGTTCCTGCTCTCGGGCGACCTCGACTTCGACCGGTTCCGCGCGTTCGTGAACGCCTCGCTCGACGCGACCGACTTCCCGCTCGTGAGCACGGCGACGGGCGCCCTCGCGCAGCTGTACCATTGGGCCGGCCACCTTCCCGAAGTCGCCGACCTCGCCCGAACGTTCCTCGCCCGTCAGGCCGACCGGCTCGGGATCGAGCCGAGACCGGGCGAGTCGACGAGCGACGGGGCGTTGCGCGAGACCGTGGCGATCGCGCGCGTGGAGGCCGACTTCGGCTACGCTCGGACGCTCTCCGAGCTGTTCCCGTCGTGGGAGCGGATCGACCCGAACGTCCGGGCGGCCGTGGCCCGGGCGCGCTCGCGGGTCGAGGGGAGCCGCGGCTTCCAGGAGCTGAAGACGGCTCTCGGCCGCAACCCCCCCGAGAGCGAGGCGCTCTCGCTCGAAGTCGCGATGGCGGCGAACTCCGACGTCGACCGGGTCCGAGACGCCCTCGGCCTCGCGCTCTCGGGAGTGATGAACCGGGGCCACATGTACCGCGTCGTGATCGAGGCGGCGGCGAACCCGGTCGCGCGCCCGGTGGCCTGGCCGTGGGTCGCCGAGCACATGGACGAGATCAACGAAAAGCTCCGGGGCACGTCGATGCTCGCCGAGCTGCTCCGTCTCTCGCTCCCCCTCCTCGGGTTGGCCCACGGACCGGCCGTGAAGCAGTTCTTCCGGGAGCGCGACTACCCCGAAGCGAAGCGCGGCATCGCGAACGGCCTCGCGACCCTCGAGGTCGCCGAGCGGCTGGTCGCCCGTCTCGAAGCCCGGGCGAAAGGCCCGGCTCGGAACCGATCGGGCCCCGCTCGATAGCGCCCGATCCCCTCGCGTCGGGGCGTCGTCCTACGGGGGCGACGGGGAGGCGGGGGACGGCGACGGCCGCGACCGGGAGGCGGGTCGACGGCCCCGGGCAAGCTCCCGTTCGCCGATCCACGGCGTCGCTTCAAGGCGGGTCCGGCCGTCGAAGCTCGGCCGAAGCACCTCGGGGATCTCGATCCCCCCGTCCTCGGTCTGGTAGTTCTCCAGGATGGCGATGACGAGGCGGGCGAGCGCCGTCCCGGAGCCGTTCAACGTGTGGACGAACTCGGCCGGCCCGCCCGGGACGGGGCGGTAGCGGATCCGGGCGCGCGTGGCCTGGTACGTTTCGAAGTTGGAGACGCTGCTCACTTCGAGCCAGCGCTGGCTGCCCGGCGCCCACAGCTCGAGGTCGTAGCACTTCGCGGCCTTGTCGGGGAGGTCCCCCGTCGAGAGGTTCACGACCCGGTACGGAAGGTCGAGCCGGCGCAGCACTTCTTCCGCCTCCGCGCGGAGCACCTCGAGCTCGTCGTACGACGACTCGGGCCGGCTCAGGCTCACGAGCTCGACCTTGTCGAACTGGTGGACCCGGGCGATCCCGCGGGTCTCGACGCCGTGGCCGCTCGCCTCCCGCCGAAAGCACGGAGTGTACGCGACGAGGCGCAGCGGAAGGTCGTCCGGCAGCAGCACCTCGTCCCGGAAGGCGTTCGTGACGGGAACCTCCGCCGTCGGGACGAGCCAGAGGTCGTCCCGCTCCACCCGATAGCTGTCGTCCGCGAACTTCGGAAGCTGGCCCGTCCCGAACATCGAGTCGGAGTTGACGACGATCGGCGGCGCGCACTCCAGGTATCCCCGCGCGACGTGAAGCTCCCGCATGAACCGCAGGAGCGCGTGCTCGAGCCGCGCGAGGTCGCCCCAGAGAAAGTAGAACCCTTCGCCCGCGACCTTCGCGCCGCGCTCTTCGTCCAACAGATTCAGCTCGTGCGCGATCTCGAAGTGCGGGCGCGGGTGCTCGATCGTCGAGCGCTTCGGGCGGAACGTGTCGACGACCACGTTCGCGCTCGCGTCCCGCCCCCGGGGGACGCTGGGGTGCGGGATCTGGGGGATCTCGAGTAGCGCCTGGCGACGCTCCTCGTCGAGCTCGGCGAGCAATCGCTCGAGCCGATCCATCTCCGCCCGAAGGCGCACGACCTCGTCGGACGATGCGGCCGGCGCGGCCGGGTCGCGCTTGCGGGAGTCGGCGATCCGGCGGGATTCGGCGTTGCGGCGCGCGCGCAGCCGATTGAGTTCGTCGGTCGTCGCCTTCCAGCGCGCATCGACGGCGAGGAACCGGTCGACCACGTCGGTTGGTCGGAATCGGTCTTCGAGGCCCCGTCTCACCTGGTCCGCGTGTTCGCGGACGTAGGTGATCGGATACACGGTGCGCCCCCCGGGTTCACGCGACGAAAGCGCGGCCGGCGCCCGTCGGGGCGACCGCGCCGGTCTCCGCCGCGCGCAGCATCGGCCGATCGGTGAGCTTCATCGCCAGGGGCTGGTAGGCCCGACCTCCCCGAAATAGCTAGCGGGCCGCCGAACGGCGAAGGGGGGCGAGCGGCTTCGCTCCGACCATGCGTCGGGGCGGATCCGTCGCCGACCAGATGTACCACGTACCGTGCGCCTGACTGAGCCGGGTGCCTTCCCCATCGTAGAGGTTCCCTTCCACGAACGCGAGGTGGCGCCCCCGGCGGACGACCTCTCCTCGGGCCGAGAGCGTCTCGCCTTCGCGGGCGGGCCGGAGGAACTCCACATAGAGGGACGTCGTCGCCGTCGTTTCGTCGGGCCGCAGCAGGGTGATCACCGCTCCGCCCATCGCCGTGTCGAGGATCGTGGCATAGACGCCGCCGTGGACGACGCCGTTGATGTTCAAGTGCCGACGCTCGACCTGCCCCGTGACCGTGCAGAACCCCGGTCCACTTCGGGCCGGATCGATCCGATAGCCGACCTCATGGTGGAAGCCGCCGATCCGGTCGGCGAGCGCGAGGTCCCGCGGCGACGGCCGCGGACGCGGTTCGGCCTCGACCCGCTCGGGGGGCATGCCGCGCGCGACGACCGGGCGAGGGATAAGTACTCCGCTCCGTCGTGCGGAGGCAACCGATGGGGACGGACCGGGCCCGTTCAGCGACGTGGGAAGCGTCCCCGAACATCGCGCTCGTGAAGTACTGGGGGATCCGCGACCCCGCGCTCAACCTCCCGTACAACTCCTCGATCTCGCTCACGCTCCGCCGGCTGCGGACGCGAACGACCGTGGAGCTTGCCCCCGAGGGCGCGGACGACCGGTTGATCCTGAACGGCGTTTCCGCCGAAGGTCGACCGCTCGAGAGCGTCCGACGGTTCCTCGACCGGATCCGGGAACGGGCCGGCGATCGACGGCCGGCCGTCGTCCGCTCGCACAACAACTTCCCGACCGCGAGCGGGCTCGCTTCGAGCGCGAGCGGCTTCGCCGCGCTCGCGGCGGCGGCGGCCGAGGCGTACGGACTGACCGTTTCGCGACGCGAATTGTCCCGGCTCGCCCGGCTCGGGTCTGGGAGCGCGAGCCGGTCGATCTTTGGCGGGTTCGTGGAGTGGCGCCGGGGCGACCGACGGGACGGGCGGGACTCGTACGCCCGACCGCTCTTCGACGAGCGATACTGGCCGGCGTTCCGGGATCTGGTCGTGGTGGTCGGCGACGCGCGGGAGAAATCGGTGCGGTCGCAAGACGCGATGCAGGCGACGGTCCGAACCTCCCCGGAATTCGACCGACGGCAACGGGAGCTCCCCGGGCGCCTCGCGAAGATCCGCGCGGCGCTCCGACGACGGGATCCGGACGAGCTCTTTCCGCTGATCATGGAAGAGTGCGACAGTTTCCGCACCGTCTGTGAGACGACGGTGCCGAGCCTGGATTACCTCAGCCGGACCTCCCGGGCGGTCCTAGACGAGGTCCGGGCCCTCAACGCGGAAGCGGGCCGTCCGATCGCGGCGTACACCCACGACGCGGGCGCCCATCTGCACGTCTTCACGCTCGCGAAGGACGCCCGAACCGTTCGTGCTCGCCTCCGGGGTGTTCCCGGGGTCCGACGAACGTGGCTTCTCGAGGCCGGGCCCGGGGTCCGGCCCACGCACGCCCGGGTCCCGTGAGCCCCGACGCCCCGTTCCCCCCTCGACGGGGCGGACTCAGAGCACCCGGCGGTCGAAGTCGGGCGGTGGCAGCTCGAGCCCGAGGGAGTTCACGAGCGGCGTGACCTCTTGGATGTAGCGAGCCCGTGCCTCCTCGTTCGTCCACCGCTTGAGACCGTAGGCGATCGCCTTCTGGCTCGTCTCGGATTGCGAGTGGCCAAACATGTCGAGCGCCCGCGGGTACCACTTGCGGATCGCCGCTTGGGCCTCTTCCTTGGAACCGATGTACGAACCGTCGTTGCGCGCCATCCGCTTCAGCACCGAGAAGCCGAAGTTGAGGTGCAGCTGCTCCTCGCTGAGCATGAGCGGCATCGCGCGGGCGAGCGGACCGTACGAGCACTCCTGGAACGCCCGCAACTGGTAGACACCGACCCGGTCGACGAAGCAGGTGAACGCGCCGACATCGCTCCACCGGTCGAACGGCATGTTGAAGGCGTCGAGCTTGTGCTCCCCCTCCTTCTTGGCGAGGAGCTCGTCGATCCATCGTTGCCCCTCCTCCCCGAAGTCGCGGAGGATCCGGCAGGCCTGGAGGCCGTGACGGGCTTCGTCGGCGACGATCCGCGACTCGATCCAGCGATCCTCGAGCGTCGGCGCGCGGTCGAGCCACGGGCGGTGCTGCTGGATCGACGCGAATTCGGTGTCCGCTTGGACGACCATCAGCCGCACGATCAGCTTCGCGAGGTCCGGAGGCAGCTCCTCCGCGGTCTCGTACTTCCGTACGCCCGCCTGCGAGCCCCAGAGGATCTCGCGGACCGGCTCGATCGTCCCTCCCTCGGCGATGCTCTTCGAGGGGTGGGAGGGCCCCGTGCCGGTGGAAGGGGTCGGCTTCGGACCCGACGACGAAGGAGCGGGGGAAGAGGTCGTCACGGGGACTCCGTCGAACGAGAATCCTCAGCGGCCCTTAAAGTTGGGCTTCCGCTTCTCCACGAAGGCGGTGAGTCCTTCCTTCGCATCCTCGGTGATGAAGAGGCGGTTCTGCAGCTCGCGCTCGAGAGCGAGTCCCGCGGCGAGCGGCATTTCGATCCCTTCGAGCACGGACCGCTTGATCAGGCTGACCGCCCGGGACGGACCGTTCGCGAGGGCGACGGCGTACCGATGCACCTCCTCCGAGAACGTCTCCTTCGGATAGACGTAATTCACGAGGCCGATCGCCCACGCTTCTTCCGGGGTCAACAGACGCCCCGTGATCATGAGATCGAGTGCCCGAGACGCGCCGATCAGCCGCGGCAGCCGCTGCGTCCCGCCCGTCCCCGGTAGCACGCCGAGCGTGACCTCGGGCAGGCCGATCTTGCCGGAGTCCTTCGCCATCATCCGAAGGTCGCAGGCGAGGGCGATCTCGAGCCCGCCGCCGACACAGTGGCCCGAGATCGCCGCGATCACGACCTTCGGGGTGGACGCGAACTTGTCGAGGGTTTCCTGGCAGTGCAGGCAGAACATCGCCTTGAAGTCGGGTTGGCTCGCCTTCAGCATCTCGATGTCCGCCCCGGCGCTGAAGAATCCGGGTTGGGCGCTCGTGAGGACGATGACCTTCGCCCCGTCGTCGAAGCGCATCTCCTCGATCGCCTCGTCGAGCTCCCGCATCATCGGAAGGTCGTAGGTGTTGGCCTTCGGCTTCGAGATCTCAATGTAGCCGACGCCGTCCTGAATTCGGGTGGCAATGTACTTTCCCTTCATCGCTCTCCGGAGCCTCCACGGCCGCACGCGCCCGGAGGTTTAAGACCGGCGCCTCCCTCCCCGACTTTCGGCCCTCCGAGCCGGGTCGTCCCCGCCCCGCGCACGGGCGATCCGAGACCCGAACCCAAAATCGGTGGGCCGATGACGCTCCCACCGGCGCCTCGGGGAACTCACCGCACGGTAGCGGACCGATCGGATTGCGCCGACTTCACGGCACCTTTACGACAGACTCTTCCACGGTCTGCCCGATCCCGGTGGAAGGAGGAGCGAAGGAGGGATCCGTTTGACCGAACCGATTCCCCCTTCCCGTCAAGGCCCCGCGGGCGGACGCGAACGCAGGAGTCCGTACCCTCCCACGCAGAGGAGTCCGATCCCGACGAGCCCGAGCAGATTCGGCGTCTCCACTACGGCCACGATCCCGCCGGTCAACATCGTCACCACCCACCACCACCGAGACCCATAGGTTCGGCGGGTCAGAGCCGGACCGGCGTCGTCCGACGCGATCACGGCTCGTCATCCTCCGGAAAGGCTCGGCTCGGTCCCGCCGACGCGGACCCGGGCCGGGGCGCGCGACTACAGCGCGACTCCGGCGGAGCCACCGAGATGGCCGCGGATCGACGTCGACAGCGTCGTGAGGACGCTGTGGGCATGCGTCCAGACCGGCACATGGCTGAGCGCCACCTGGAGTCCCGGTGCCGCTCCCGTGGAGGCCGCGATCGCAACGCCCGCGACGCTCACCCCCACCACGGCCATCGCCTTCGCGGCGAGGCTCACCTTGGCTCCCAAGATCCCGCCTTTCACCGCGGTCGCAGCGGTCGTCCCCGACGTCGCTCCGACCTTCGCGGTCAGCGCGCCGCCCTTCGCCACTGCGGAGACGGTCGATCCGTGGGTTCCTTCGACCAGGAGCTTCGCGGACGCTGGGAGGCTTGCGGTCGCATGCGCCCCGATGGACGCCGCTCCCTTCGCCGCGGCGGTCGTGTTCACGGTCGCGGCCGACGGGAGCTGCGCGCCGAACCGGGCGCCAATCTCGGTCTGGGCCGCGCCGGCCATCTTGGCGCCGATTGCGTTCGTCTTCACGGTCTCATTCGTGGCTACCACGGCGTTTCCTTGCATACGCCTTCACCTGCTCCTCCGGGGGTCGGCTGCCTACTTCAAGGGTCGTCCATTCCATTCACCGGAACGTTGGACATCGTGCGGCCGCTGCCGAATGCCCCCCTTCGCCACGGCGTACGACCGACGGCGGGCCATCCTATCCGCTCCGTCGTTGGCTCGGACGGAGAGCGAGGCATCCGTCCGGGCAGCGGAACGGGGGCACCGACGACGCGGGCCGGGCGTACTCTCCCGTCTAGCGGGATGATCCGTTCGCCCGAGGAACCGCGTTCGAGGCGAATGTGATCAACGTCGCGGCAGCGGACCCCGGAGGGGCCGATAATATCGCCGGGGTGGCCGCTGGACCGGGTCCACCGACTTCCTGCAGACCGGGGCCGCCCGGAGCGCTGTCAGGGTGGTGTCCGGGCGGGGAGTGGACGCCGGCGTGATGGCACGAGATCGCGACACTGACCGGGTTCGTTCTGACGGAAACACTCCCCGAGGACGGGAGGCAGGCGTACCCCGCGATCGAGCCGACCGCAAAGGCGTAGCTCGCCGCGTCCGGCACCTCGAAGGTGATCGCCCCGGTCGAGGAGCTCCCGATCTCTCCGGCGAGGTCGACGGTCCACGATGTTCCTTTCGAGAGCCCATGCTCCGTGAACGTCACCGTCGTCGCCTCGCTCGCGGGGGTGAATTGGATCGCGACGCCGACGTTGGCCCCGGCCACGGTGACCAGGCCGCTCGCTGGGAAGGCGATGAGACCGTTCTCTCCGCCGACCGCGAACGAATAGCTCCCGTTGGGCACCGCGAACTCGATCCGGTTCGTCGACGAGTATCCGTAGTCGTTCGCCGACGCCGAGCTCGAGAGCGTCACCTCCCAGATCTGCCCGGACGCGAGTCCACTTTCCGTGAACGCCACGGTGAACGTCTCGGGGCCGAGCTGGAACTGCGCGACGACCTGGTTGTACGCGCCTTGAATGTCGTAGGCCGCGACGACGAGGGTGTGTACGCCGATCCCGACTTCGGATTCGCTGATGCTGAACGTGTCGGTCGATCCGCTCACGGTCGGGGAGACCGGGATCCGTCCGTCGACGACCCCCGTGACGTGGGCGAGGTCGGCATCTCCGAACGGGCTCACGATCGTCGTCGTCACGACGACGCCACTGGCGGTCGAGCTCACCATCGCCGGGGTCAAGTACACCGGATCGAGCAGGGGAAGATCGACGGAGATCGGATATGCCTGCCCCGAGTGGATCACGACGGGCCACGCGAGGTAGTTGCCGTCAACGCTCGCCTCGTACCACTCGACGGTGAGGGTGATCGGGCTGCCCGCCGGAAGGACGGACACCTCGGGCAGAAGCGAGAGGTTGTACTCGGTGATCGCGCCGCCCGGACTCACGTCCTGGGTTTCTCCGCCGCTGCCGCCGAACGTCGCTCCCGAGAGGGAGGCTCCGACGGTGATCGGGATCCCCGCCGGCGCCGGCTCGTTCAAGGTCGGAAGGGAGAGGAAGAAGTGCACGACGATCGGCGAGGACGGGTCGAGGTAGACCGGGGCCGCCGTCGACTCCGGCAGCGAAAACGTCCAAGAGTGCGGCCCGGCGATCGGGATCACGTAGAACGACGCGAAGTCACCCTGCCCCGCGGGGAACGCCGTCGAGAGGGGGAATGACGAGAGCCCCGCGTGGGCCGACGCGTTGACGTGCTGGGCATACAGGCTCACGTACTGTCCGGACGGCTGGAGGGAGACCGGGGGCGCGACATCGACCGAGACGGAGGCGGTCGCCGGATCGCCGTCGGCGTCGTAGACCTGAAGGCGCACGGTGTAGATGCCGGCCGAGCCGAACGTGTGGCTCACCATCGCCCCGGTGGCGAACGAGCCGTCCCCGAATGCCCAGCCGAAGCTGTACGGGGCAACCCCGCCGTTCGCGGCGCCGAGGAAGCTCACCGTCAGCGGCGCGTTCGCGCTCGCGGGCGTCGTCGCGACCGCGAGCGCCGACTCGACGCCGCAGTTGAGCACCGCGGGGATCTCGAGCGCCGTGCCGGTGCTGACGTAGATTGGCTCGGAGAACGGGGCGCAGCCGGGCGCGCTCACGTTCACGAAGTACGGCCCTTCGGCGAACTCTCCCGTCGCCACCCCACCGGAGTCCGCGAGTCCTTGGCTTTGGCCGATCGGGTTGACCGAGATCGAGGCGGTCGCCGGCTGGACGTAGACGCTGACCGTCCCCCAAGGGGCGGGGACCGTATGATGCGGATCGGATTCGAGCGCCGCCGCGGGCGTGGAGATGTCGGCCGGGAACTGGTACTCATTGCCGTAGCTGTGCGTGATGTTTTGGACCGATAGGTCGGCGTCCATCGTGAAGCTGTACGTCGAGCTGCGATAGAGGTAGAACGGATACATGCAGTTGCGCAGCGTCGAGAACGACGGCATGAGACAGGCCGATTGGTTGACTTCCGTCTCGCCGCCCTGGGAGGAGCTGAACCCGATGTACGCCGGGAACGTGGCGTCCGGTCCTGTCCCGAGAACGGGGAGCGACAGGCGCATCTGCCCGCTCTCCGACCACTTGCCGGGCCAGTAGCTGTCGCAGTTGAGGTCGCCCGGCGTGCAACCGCCGTTCACCGGATTCGTCGGGATCGCGGGGTTCAGCGCGTGGCCGATCTCGTACGCGAAGGTGATCGCCCCGACCCCGCTCGCCGACCAAGAAAGGATGTTCGACGCGGCCGTCCGGTAGTACGGCGACAGGACGGGCGTGCCGTTCTGGAGGACCACGGTGCCGCTCGCGTGCTCGGTCACGTCGGAGACGGCGAGGTTCCACGGAGTCGTCTGCGCGATCCCGGAGTAGTTGACGAAGATCTGGTCGCCGCTGTGCAGCTCGAAGATCTGATCGCCCCCGCCCGCGAGATCGAGCGGGGTGGCGATCGCGGCGTTCTCGGTCGCGGTGGCCCCGACCAGCTGCCAGACGATCGCGCAGGCGAACCAGTCGTTCGACCCCGGCGTCCAGACGTAGTTGAACGCACCGTTCGGAAGGCAGTCCTCGTGCCCGCTTCCTTCTCCGGTGTAGGCGGGAGGGCTCGGGTAGAACTGGAACTCAAGGAACGCCTGACCGCCGCCGCTCGTGCTGTTCGCGTCCGCCACGATCCCGCCGAGCCAGAACGTCGCGTAGAGGTTGCCCTGCGGCATCACAGCTATGTCGGAAGGGAGGACGAAGTGGAAGCTCGCGTTCTCGCCCGTGCCCGGCGCGTTCGACACGTAGCTCATGGTCGGCTCGTCGTGACCGTAACACCACGAAAGGCTGTACCAACCACCTCCGCCCGTCGCGCCCGTTGACCAGTACATGCCGTCACAGCCCGTCGAGACGGTCCCCGGCGTCGCGGTCAGTCGCTGGGGCCCCGGAACCGGGGGAACAGAACGGGTCGAAGAGGCGGGGCTCAAGGGGGCTCACGGCAGCCCGGCGACGGCGAGGCAGATCACGACGATCACCATCCCGGCGATGGCAAGGAGGCCGGCCCGACGGGGACGCGCTCTCGAGCGGCTCCCGGGCTCGTCCGTCCGTAGCAACACGTACTTATACGGGAAACCGATTCCGGGAATCGGCTAACCCATTGGTTACTCGGTTTCAAAGATAGGGGATGGGGCCGGAGGAGCGTTCATGAGCCCGCGTCCGGTGGCGAAACCCTCCGCCGAAGAGGTGCTCGAGGAGCGGTTCGCCCGGTTCCGGGACGAATCCGCGGCGTTCGTCCGGTCACTCTCCGACCTCGCCGACTTCCGGGCCAACGCGCACGGCGCCGGCGCGTCCGAGCTCAACCTGCGGGTTGCCCGGTCGGTCTTCAGCAAGTGGTCACTCGACATCCTCATTCTGCTGCACACGGAACGGCGCCTCGGCTTCGGCGACCTCCGCAAGGCGCTTCCCTGGATCAGCTCCCGCGTCCTATCGACGAAGCTGAAGCGCCTCGAGACCCACGGCCTCGTCCACCGCGAGGTGCTCCCGACGCGGCCCCCGCGCGTCGAGTACCGGCTGACGGACCGCGGGTACATGGTGACGAAGCTCGGGGAGCCGGTCCTCCTGTACCTGCGAGCGAGCGAGCGGCTGTACCGCGAGCGCGTCGCCCGGGAAGCGGGGGAGTCCCCCCGTATGGTCGGGGCGGGAAGACCGGGCCGCTAACGGGCGGGCTTACCCCTCCGGTCGGACGAACTCGTCGGTCTCCCCGTTCGCTTGGCCGACCACGATACGATCGGCGAGCCCGCAGAAGATCCCCGTCTCGACGACGCCGGTCTCGGACCGAAGCTCCTCCGCGAGCGCCCGCGCGTCGCCGATTGGCCCGGGCGGCGTGAGGTCGACGATCTCGTTGCCGTTGTCGGTGATGAACGGCTCGCCCGAGGCGGTCCGTCGCAGGACCGCCCGGAACCGGCGTCGCTCGAACGCCGGCAGGAGCACGGGTCGGGCGAACGGGACGACCTCGACGGGGATCGGGTGGCTCTCGCCGAGGTGGCGGACGATCTTCGACGCATCGACGACGATCACCCGGCGGCGACTCAGCTGGGCGAGCAGCTTCTCCCGGAAGAGCGCCCCGCCGCCGCCCTTCAGTAGGTTGAGCGACGGAGTCGCCTCGTCGGCCCCGTCGATCATCAGGTCGAATCGGTCGGCGGATTGGAGCTCGCGGACTGTGAGCCCGAGCGATCGCGCGAGGCGTTCTGTCGCCCGGGAGCTCGCGACACACTCCACGCCGCCTCCGTCCGGAAAGCGGCCCGCGATCTCGCGGACGACCCACGCCGCCGTCGAGCCCGTGCCGAGGGCGATCCGCTGGCCCGCGCGGACCTCCTCGACCGCCTTCCGGGCGGCCGCCTTCTTCGCGAGTTCCCACGGGTCGGCCACGGCGGCGGGAAGGAAGGACGGCTTCTTTACGGCGCCGTTCCCCCGGGCGCGCGCACGCGATCGCGGATCGCCCGCCGCTTATCGGCGCGGGCCGCGACAAGCGTAAGTTCCCCGCCCCCATCCCGGGGAGATGCCGAGCGGGCCGTCCCGGGCGCCGGTCGTGCTTTCCATTGGGGGGTCGGTCCTGATCCGCGGCGAGGGCGACGGGCCGTACCTCGACAAGCTCGCGGGGATCTTGCGGCGCCTCGGCCGCTCGATGCCGCTCGTCGTCACGACGGGCGGGGGACGCACCGCGCGCGAGTACATCCGGCTCGGCCGCTCGCTCGGGCTCACCGAGTTCGAACTCGATGAGGTCGGGATCGACGTCACCCGCCTTCACGCCCGGCTCCTGGCCGGCCGAATCGGCCCTCCGACGCCGTCCCGCATCCCGACGTCGGTGAGCGAGGCCGTCCACGAGCTCCACCGCGCCTCCCCGATCATCCTCGGCGGCACCGAACCCGGCCACACCACCGACGGCGTCGCTGCCCTCCTTGCGGTGCGCCTCCGGGCGGCGCGGGTCGTCAATGCGACCGACGTCGCGGGAGTGTTCGACCGGGATCCGCGGCGGGCCCCGACGGCGAAGCGGTTCGACCGGCTGACTTGGAAGGAGTTCGCCCGTCTCATCCACGCCGGGGCGACCGGCGAGGCCGGCCAGCAGTTCCTCTTCGACCGGCTCGGGGCGGATGCCCTGCTGCGCGCGAAGATCCCGCTGCGGGTCGTCCACGGGCGGGATCTCGAGAACTTGGAGCGGGCGGTCCGGGGACGGTCGTTCGTCGGCACGGCGGTCGAGCCGACGTAGGCCCCGTGCGGCGCACGCCGGGGGCGGTCGGCGACGCGGGGCAATGATTTACCCTCGGAACGGTGAGCGATGGCGTGTACCGAATCGTCTTTCTGGGACCGCCCGGCGCCGGGAAGGGAACGCAGGCAGCCCGCCTCGCCCGCGCGCTCTCGATCCCCCACCTCTCGACCGGCGATCTATTGCGCTCGGCGATCGCGGAGAAGACGCCGCTCGGGCTCCGGGCCGAGCGGTTCGTCACCGCGGGCGAGCTCGTTCCCGACGCGCTCGTGCTCGAGATCCTGAAGGAGCGGCTCGGCCGCTCCGACACGGCCCGAGGGTTCGTTCTCGACGGGTACCCTCGCAATCCCGAACAGGCCGAGAAGCTCGCCGCCCTCGCCCCGATCGACCGCGTCGTCGCCTTCGACCTGCCGCTCGAGGTCGTCACCGAGCGTCTCGGGGGCCGGCGCGTCTGCCCGGTCTGCCAGGCCGTTTACAACCTGCACACCCAGCCGCCGCGGATCGAGGGAAAGTGCGACCGCGACGGCGCCTCCCTCGAGACCCGACCGGACGACCGGCCGGAGTCGGTCGCGACCCGGTTTCGACTGTACCGCGAGAAGACCGAACCGTTGATTCGGTTCTACCGCGACCGGAATCTGCTCGTCACGATCGACGCGAACGGCCCGCCGGAGACCGTCTACGCCCGCCTGACGGCCGCCCTCGGCCTCGCGTCGGACATGGCCCCGGGCCGCGACGCAAGCGTTTATAGCGGCGGGGGCGCTCGGAGGAGCGGCCCGGCTTAGCTCAGTGGCAGAGCGGGGGACTGTAGGCGAGGCTGTCGGCCCTCCGGCGGCCTCCGTGGAGATCCTCAGGTCGCCTGTTCGATCCAGGCAGCCGGGACCCACCGGCCGCGGAGGAGTCAGGGAGGCCCGCTCGGTCGGGAACCGGGTCGCGTCCGTTCCGCCGGGGTTCCGCTCGATGCGCCTCCCGCCGGACGCGCACTTCTTCGGGAGTTTCGTTCCTCCCGACCACCGTCCGGCGGCGATCGGCCCGGTGTAACGGTAGCGCGAGAGTACGGTTCGTCAAGCCGGCTTGACGGGTCGTTTATCGGTTCGGCCGCCGCTTTTCTCCTTGAGGTATCCGCTGATGACCCGACCGCTCTGGCTCGCCCCGACCCGCCTCGTCGTCGCCACCCTCGCGGCGATCTCGATCGTGGCCGGCTTCGGCCTCGCGAGCGCCGTCTGGCCGCCCGCGTCTTCCCCGACGTCGACAGCCAGCGCGCCGGCCGTGCATTACGAGAACCTCTCCATCATCCTGAATCCCGCGAACGGAGCGCCGCAGTACACCCCCGCCAACTTCACCCTGGTCGAAGGGTACAACATCGTCACGATCACCGATTACGACTCGCCCGGGGCGTGGGCCGGCTGCGGCTGCGTCGTGAGCGGCACCGTCGGCGGGACGGAAACGGTCAACGGCACGCCAATGCACGTCGTGCCGAACACGAACGTCGCGCACACGTTCTCCTCGCCCCAGCTCAACCTGAACGTCCTCGTCCCGGGCGGCGGCGCCGTCGTCTCGTTCGAAGTGTACGTCCTGCCCGGTACCTACACCTGGCTTTGCATGGCCCCGTGCGGGGCGGACGGCTATACCGGCTTCCCGATGGACACCCCGGGATACATGACCGGCACGATCAGCGTGGTCGCGAGCTGAGCGGAGTCGCTGACCCCTGGCCACCACCTGTTCCTACGATTCCTTCGGGGCCGTGAAGCACGGCTCCTTCCGGGCCGTTGGCCGGGCCGACGTCGGATCCGGTTCGGCCGGTAGCCCCCTCGGCAGCGCAGTATCGCTTTCGTCAACGGCCACATGCGCGAGCGCCTGGAGCAGGTCGGTATCCGCGTTCGGAACGGGGGCCCGGATGATCGGACTACCTTCCTCGCTCCGTCGGCGGACGAGTTGCTCGTCGAGGTCGTACAGGATCTCGAGGTTGTCGGCGAGGAAGCCGATCGGCGCCAGCACGATGGGACCGGGCCGCTCGCGTTGGAGCGCGTCGACGACGCGTTCGACCGACGGGCCCAGCCATGGCCCCTCGGCCCGGCCGACGCTCTGGTAGGCGAGCGTCGAGTCGACGGGCGGTAGGAGCGCCCGCACGGCGGCGGCGGTCTCCTGAACGGCCCGTCGGTACGCCTGCGTGCCCGGGTCCGGCCGGTCGGGAAGGCTGTGGGCGGTATAGACGACGCGCGGGGCTTCCCGATAGCGGCGTTTGACTTGGGAAAGCGTCGCCGCGATCCGGCGCGCGAACACCCGGTGGAGACCTGACGATCGGTGCCAATCGGTGACGAACTCGACCGCGGACGGCGGCCGCTCCCGTCGGGCCACGGCCCGCACGGCGCGGAAGTACGCGCCGACCCCCCAGCCAGAGTAGTACGGCGTGAGCGGGATGCACCGGATCCGCTCGATGCCGGCCGCGAGGAGTTCGCGCCAGACCTCGAAGATCGTCGGGGCGCCCCAGAGCGCCGCGTAACGGCACGGCCAGTCGACCGCCGCGTCGCGGAGCGTCCGCTCGACGCCCTCCGCCTGCGCTCTCGACCAGCGGGGGAGCGGGGAACCCCCGCCTATCTGGCGGTAGCGATGCTCGAATTCCCGGACGAGTTCCGGCGGAGACGGCCGCCCGTGGCGAACCGCCGTGAGGAACGGCGCGACCTCCTCGATCGATTCCGGCGCTCCGAGCGCTACCAAGAGCACGGCGCGCTTCACGGCCGCCTCGCCCCGTCAGCCGACCGACTGGAGGACGACCGCGAGGACGAGCACCACCAGCATGAGCGCGAGGTTGGCGAACGAGACCGCCCGGCTCCGCCGGCGGAGGGCGCGGAGCTCGTCGTACCGACGCTCGCGGGCGAGGCGGACGATCCGAGGCCCGTAGTACGCTCCGTGGACGTAGATGAGGACGATCAACCCGGCGACCACCACGGACTTGGCGAGGAGGACCTCGCCGGGGACGGTCGTGGTGAGCGCTCCGACGGACGGTAGGTACCAGCTCGCGTTGTACAGGCCCGTTCCGACCAAGATCACGAGAAGGGGCGTCGTGATCCGACCGAATCGGCGCGCGAGGCGGCCGATCACGGCCGTGCGGGCCGCCTCGTCGAGACCGAGCGCGTAGCTCGCCGGCTCGACCACTAGCCAGAAGAAGAGCGACCCTCCGACGAACAGGACGGCGGAGACGAGGTGTACCGCGAGGACTGCCGCGTCGATCCAAGCGAGGGCGCTCATCCCGACAGCCGCTCACCTCCCCCCGTCGGCCGACTCGGCGTGTGTGTCGCCCGCGAGTGTCGGGGCGGCGGCATCGACAAGGTCGGGCACGCCGAGCTGGCCGAACAGGCACGCCGGATCCGAGCCGAGGACGTTCGTGCCGATCGCGAGGGCCCGCGCACGGCTCCCGCCGCAGACGCGGCGGTACGGGCAGCGTCCGCACGGCCCGTGGAAACGACGTGCGCGGATCTGCTCAAGGACGGGGTGTCCCCGGTAGAGGGACGGGAGCGAGTCGGAGCGAACCGACCCGAGCGGATACGGGGCGAGGCCGCCCGGGGTAACCCGGCCGTCGTATCCGACGAAGAGGATCCCGTCGCCGTCCAGGGTGCCGGTCGGTGACAGCTGGCTCGGACCTTCGGGAGGACCGAGCTCGCGCGCGAGGCGGTCCGATAGCTTCCGACCGAGTTCGGAGGTCGTTCGGGGAAGGCCGGCCCGCCGTTCGGCGAGCACCCGACGCACGAACGGTCCCTCCACGGTCCGCACGGTCCGCACGATCCGGGGGTAGCGGCTGACCTCGTAGACGAACTGGGCGACCGCCTCATGCTCGGCTACCGAAAGCGCACCGATCGAGGCGGCGCGTCCCGTCGGCACCAAGAAGAACAGTTCCCAGACGTTCACCCCGACCGCGGCGAGTTGGCGGGGAAAGAGCGGGAGCTCCTCGACGTTCTGGCGCATCACGGTCGTGTTCACCTGAACCCGTAGGCCGGCGGCGACGGCCTCACGCGCCCGTTGCATCGTCGTGGCCCAGGTTCCCGGCACTCCCCGAATCGCATCGTGCGTTCGCGGCGTTGCGCCGTCCAAGCTGAGGGAGATCGCCGAAACGCCAAGGCGCTTCCACTCGGAGAGGACCGCAGGCGTAAGGCGAGACGAGACCGCGGGGGAGACCGCCAGATTCAGGTCCCGATCGCGGGCGGACCGAAGGAGCTCGCTCAAGTCCGGCCGGGCGAGGGGATCCCCGCCGGTCAAGACGACGGTCGGGTACGGTCGACCGAAACCGACGATCTCCTCCCAGAGGCGTTCGGCTTCGTCCGTCGAGAGTTCGGCGGGCGAGCGCTCGGTCACCGCGCTCGCCCGACAGTGGACGCACGCCAGCGGACAGCTACGGGTCGTCTCCCAGAAGACGAGTACGGGCCGCTCGGGAAACGTCACGGGCGGCCTCCGATCGAGCCGCGCGACGCAGGGTAGGGGACGCGACCGTTCCCGTCTCGGACGACGTTTCGAGCAGCCGGAAGAGGGCGCGGCGCAGGAGCTCGCCCGCGGCCGACCGTCGAACGTGAAGCGCCGTCGCGACCTCGGCGAGGCCCGCCCGCCGCGGGACCGTGAAGTAGCCCAGTCGGTGCGCCACGGCGAGCGCCTCCCGTTCGCGTTCCGTCGGTCCTCGGTCGGGACGATACGTCCGAAGGCGCCGCAGGGACCGGGGGCCGCCGATCAGCTCGGTCCACGCATCGTCGCGGGGGCGAATCGGTCGCCGTCCCGGACCGACCAGTTCCCAGACGACGGTGCGGTCCGGGCGGACCGGCGCGACGAATTGGCACGTCCGGCAGAGCGACCCCGACCGGTACACCAGCCGACAGCCTTCGTCGGCCTCCGCCTCGACCCAGACGACCACCCGACGAATCGCCCCCGTCGAGCGTCGGGTTGCCGAGGCCACTTCGGTCCCCTCCGGGAGTTGGCCGAGGGCGCGATCGATCGCGGCCGGCGGTCCGGCGATCTCGACCCACTGGACCGAGCGAGCTCCGTCCGGCGGAATCGGGCGGCAGGCGAGAAGCCGAACGGTGAGTTCGGGGGTCGAGGAAATCTCGCGCAGCCAGTGAGGTCGGAGCGGTTGGGCTAGGGAGACGCTGATCAGGCGGGCTTCGGAGGGGGCCGGGCGCCGACCGTCGGTCGCGGCCAACCGTGGGGGCGAGGAGAACGTTCGTTGGGGAGCCATCGGAGATCCGTTCCTCGGCGGCCGGACGGGCCACGGCCGCTAAGACCGTTGCTCCCACCCGACGGGAGAGCCGGGCCGCTGCGTTCCGCCTTCCCCGGTGCGGGGCCGACCCGGCCGGGACGGGCGTCGTCGGGGACAGCGCGCGGAGCGCGGCGGTCATGCCACCGCGACGGGAGGTGCGTCTTCCCACGGGGGTAAGACCGCGGCCGCGGAGCGTTTCGACGCCGCGATGACCCATCGCTGGAACCGCTCGACCTCCACCGCCGAGAGGCCGTGCGCGGTCGCCCACGCGCGGGCGCGCGCGAGCACCGTCGCCTCTTGGTTCGGGTCCTCGAGCGGAAGCCCGTGGCGACGCTTGACGAGCCATAGCTCTTCGACGAGCCGCAGACGCGCCGCGTACCCTTCGAGCAACAAGTGGTCGACAAAGGCGATCCGCTCGCGCAGCGAACGCACCGACGCTTCCACGGACGGGGAAGGCCGAGTCATCGGACGCGAAGGGCACGGTGGAAAATGGCCGTACTCCCGTACCGGTGCGGGCCGTCGGCTACGTTCCGTGGTGCATTGCTCGTCCGATGGAGCTTGTCCTCGCCTCGAACTTTGACCCGGCCCTGGTCGAACAGACCCGAGACTTGCCGATCAGCACGTTTTTCGGCAACTTTCCGACCAGCCTCATTGGCGGGGGCCGGCCGCCCCGGATACTGCCGGCGATCGATCCCGACGGCTTCCGCCGGCACCTCGCGGAGGTGCACCGGACCGGTCGGAAATTCTACGCGACCCTCAACAGCTCCGACCTCGGCCTGCGCGAGTACTCGGCGGACTTCTCCCCTCAGTTCCGGCGCGAGGTCGATCGACTCATCGACTTGGGAGTGGATGGGTTCGTCGTTGCGGTGCCGGCGCTCCTCGAGGGCCTCCACCGGGACTATCCGGACGTCGGACTGAGCGTTTCCACGTTCGCCCGGATCCGCACGGTCGCCCAAGCGGAGTACTTTCTGCGTCTCGGCGCCGACACCGTCGTCATTGAGGAGGCGAATCGGGACTTTCCGCTGCTCCGCGGTCTCGTCCGGGCCGGCGCGCGCGTGGAACTGCTCGTCAACCAGACGTGCCTCCATGATTGCCCGTTCCGGTTCCACCACCTCAACACGAGTTCGCTGGCCTCGCAGCGCGATACGGCGAACCCGCCGTGGTTCGAGCTCCCGCTCCTCGAATGCGGGCTCGAGCTGGTCCGGGACCCCGGGCAGCTCGTCTCGGGGATCTTCGTCCGTCCGGAAGACCTCGAGGTATACGAGGAGATCGGCGTGCACCGGTTCAAGATCTCGGGCCGCAACGCGACGACGCCGTGGCTCGTGCGCGTCGCCCGAGCGTACGCGGCCCGTCGGTACGACGGCAACCTCCTCGATATCCTGAGCTACGTGCAGAACCGTGCGCCGCGCGCGGCGCTGCGCCAGCTCGCCGAGCGCGGGGTGGCCCCAAAGATCGTCGGTCCGCTGGCGGATGCGTTCGACGCCCTCGCTTCCCTCGAGATCGACAACGGCGCCTTCCCCGCGGGCTTCCTGCGCCGCGTCGCGGCCACCGACTGCCTCCACACGTCGTGCGCCGCGTGCGGCTACTGCGCGACGGTCGCCCGAAAGGTCGTCCGGATCCGCGGAAGACCTCTCGCCGAATACGAACCGCCGGCGTCCCTGCCGGACCCGCGACCCCTCTGGCCGTCGTTCGGAGCGGGCGAAGGGGCCGGTCGTTCAACGAACGCGCGGCCGACGCCGCCGGTGCGGGGCTGAGCGGCGAACGATTCCGGTCCGTCGGGGAACCGCCCGCCCGCGGCTCGCGAGGCGAGGAGCCAGGAAGTACTCGAGCACGGCCTTGTTGGCGTGCAGGCGGTTTTCGGCCTGCTCCCAGACGAGCGACTGCGGGCCGTCGATCACGTCGTCCGTGATCTCGAGTCCCCGGTGCGCGGGAAGGTCGTGGAGGACCCGAACGTGCGGGGCCGCCTGGGCGAGGAGCGCCGCGTCGATCCGGTACCCATCGAACGCGCGCATCCGAGCGTCCGTCTCGGCCTCGTCGCCCATCGAGACCCAGACGTCGGTGTAGAGCGCGTCGGCGCCGCGCGCCGCCGCCTCGGGCGACGTCGTCCACTCGATCCGGGCTCCGCTTGCGGCGGCGAGCCGCTTCGCCTCCTGCTGGACCTCGGGCGGCGAAGCGTAGCCCGCCGGCGACGCGGCGACGAAGTCGAGTCCGACGAGGGCGGCGCCGAGCGCGAGGGAGTTGCAGACGTTGTTGCCGTCGCCGATGAACGCGAGCCGCCGCCCGCCGAACCGCCCGCCCCACGCCTCGTAGAGCGTGAGCAGGTCGGCGACGACCTGGAACGGATGCTCGCGGTCGTCGAGGGCGTTCAACACGGGGACGGTTGCGCCCGCGGCGAGCGCGCGTTCGTCGTCGTGCCGCATCGCGCGGTAGGCGATCGCATCGACGTATCGGGAGAGGACGCGGCCGGTGTCGGCGATCGTCTCGCCACGGCCGAGTTGAAGGTCGCGGCTCGACAAGAAGATCGCGTGCCCGCCGAGCTCGTACATCGCGACCTCGAACGAGACGCGGGTGCGCGTCGACGATTTCTCGAAGACGAGGGCGAGCGTGCGGCCGGCGAGCGCGACCGCCGTCCGCCGCCGGCGGCGTTCCGCCTTCCACTCGCTCGCCCGGCGCACGATCGCCGCGAGGTCGGGACCGAGGTCGGCGATCGACAGGAGATCCGGGGGAGGGGAGGGGCGCATGCGCCGGCCGTATCACCTCCGTCTATTTGACCGGAACGGTGGATCGAGCCGGCCACGGGCCGGAGAGCCGGTGAGCGCCGACCCGCCGAGTCGCCGTCAGGCGCCAGCGGGCGGTCGGTCGGGTGCCGGGGCGAACAGAAGTCCGTCGACGACCTTCGGCCAGAACAAGGTCGACTTCTCCGCCATCGTCCCGCGCTCGTCGAAGGCGAGGCGCTCGATCGCCTCGACGGTCGTCGGCGGGAGGAGGAACGCCGTTCCCTGCTCGTGCGCGACCCGTTCGAACGCTTCGCGCGGCGAGCGGACCGGTTCCGCCTTTATCGGGGCGAGCCGCCACGATTGCGCGAGCCAGCCGTGGAGGATCTCGTAGTCGTCGCGCGGGCCGCCGTGGCGCGGCGCGCTCACGACGAGCGCGCGGTGCCGGTCGAAGGCCACGAACCCGGCCCGCTCCCCCCGCGGAATCTCCGCCTGCAAGGCGAGCGCCGACTCCACGGTCGTGGGCGCGGCCAGTTCCCTTAATGTCCAGAGCGGATCGATCGGGGCGCCCCGGACCGGCCGATCGGTCAGGGAGTGCGGGCCTACCCAGCGATGCCACGGCCTCAGGTGGAGCGCCCGGTCCCGGCTCTCGACCATCATCACCAACGGGTAGCGCGGACGGTCGGGCGACGCGCCGCGGACCGCGGCGGTGTAGCGATGGTGCCCGTCGAGGAGGAGAAGGCGGGTCCGCCGCATCGTCGCCCGGAGATCGGCCGCCAGCTCCGGGTCGTCGATCCGCCAAAGCGAGTGGCGACCGCGGCCGAGCCGAGCGGAGACGAGCGGGGGTCGGACCGATCGGAGGCGAAGCCGACGGCGGTCGACTCCGAGGTACGATTCGAGGCGGTCGTTCACGGCGTGGTCGGGCATCGAGTAACCCGCAACGATCGGTGCGAACTGGACGCCGGTCGCCCGGAAGAGCCGAACGCGCTCGTCGACCCGGTCGGGGAAGGTCCGCTCGTGGGGCGCCACGCTCTCGCTGGTCGGAGAGTCGATTCGGACGGCGGCAACCAGCCCGAGGAGGAGGTAGGCCTCTCGGCGCTCCTTCGCCTCGTACGTCTCGGCGAGTTCGGGAGGGGCCTCGTATTCGAGCCCGTAGATGTAGAGCCCCGCTGCCTCGTCCGCGCGGTACGCTCCCGCCCCGAGCGCCCGCGCGAGCTCCGCCCGGGCCTCCGCGACGAACGCCTCGACGGTTACGTCGACCGGCCGGGTGACGAAGCGCGCGGCGTTGAACGGCCGGTGGGCGTACCGGGCCCGCTCCTCGCGCGAAAGCGTGTCGTACACGGGGCAGACGACGTCATCCGGGCGCACGACGTTCGGATTCGGGTAGTAGAGTCGGACGGGTTCGATCTCGACCACAGGCGCTCGGCAGCGGAGGGGAGACCGGCGCCTACTTACCGCCATCCACGGAGGGTCGGCGCGTTCCGTCCGGTCGGAAAGTTGATCCGGAGCCCGGAGCGCTCGGACGGCCCCCTCCGAATCGACCGGCCTGAGCGGGCCGGCCCCGAGCGCTCGCGCAGGGTTTCATACGGGAGCGCGCTGTACGCTCTAGGACGGGGATTCGTATGGGTCGGGGGCGCGCGAACCGGAATCAGCGCTTCCGCGACGTCCGGGAAAGCGGAATCCCTGACGGTCTTTCCCATCGCCGCGAGGAGGCTTCCGCGCGGAAGGGAGACCGATGACCGTCTGGCCGGTCCTTCGCCGGGGGATGCAGCGGCAACTGCGGCTTCGCGAGGGAACGAAGCTCCCCCTCATCGCCGGCCACAAGCTGCTCTACCGCTGCAACCTCGAGTGCGACATGTGCCCGTTCTGGCGCCGACCCGACGAAGAGCTGCTCAACCTCGAGCAGGAGCGGCGGATGTTCGGCCGCCTCGCCGACGCCGGGGTGCTGTTTCTCGGATTTGAAGGGGGAGAGCCGCTCCTTCGGCCGGATCTCCCGTCGATCGTGAAGGAGGCGCACGACCGGTTCCATACCTCCGTCGTCACGAACGGCTTTTTGCTCGCTCGACGGATCGACGAGTTCGCTCGCTATTTGGACTTCTTGTTCGTCTCCATCGACGGGATCGGCGCGCTCCACGACCGGCTCCGGGGGATCCCGGGATCGTTCGATCGGGCGGTGAAAGGCATCGAGGCGGCCCGGGAGCGGCTGCCCGTGGCGATGAGCTTCACGATCACTCGCCACAACTTGGACGACGCGATCCGGGTGCTCGACCTCGCCCGGTCCCTCGGGGTCGGGGTGAACTACCAGGTCGCGTTCGACTACTCGACGGCCGGCGCGCTCAGCCCTTTCGGCGAGGCGCTTCGCCGGACGCTCGAGCGGCTGCGCGCCGCGAAGGGGAGCGGCGCGCCGATCGTGAACTCTCGCGGCTACTTCGACAGCGTCCTCCGCTCCTGGTTCGATGGCGGAGCGCCGTGGGAGTGCAAGCCGTGGCTCACGATCAACGTCGACCCGACGGGGAAGATCGTCCTCCCGTGCTACGTCCTGAACGAGTACGGCGGCGAGCGCACGATCTGGGAGACCGATGTCGCCGAGCTCTGGCAGACGATCGACTGGGCACCGTACCGCTCGTGCAACCGCTGCGCGCTCTCCTGCTATCTCGAGCCGTCGCTCTTCACGTGGGCGAGCCCCGCCATGGTGAAGGACCGGATCCTTGACTCGGTCGTCCACTGGATCCAGCGGCCGAAGCCGGCCGCCGCCCCGAAGGGAGCCGGGCCCGTCCCCGTCCGCGCCTCCTGATCGCGGCCCGCGCCCCGTTCCGGCAAGCGGGTCGGCGCATGCCGGAGAAGCGGTCGCCCGGCAATTTCCCGCGAAGACCCCCGAGGCGCCAGCTAATGAGCTCCCGACGACCGTAGGCGGGCGAGGCGACGTGGGGCAAGCGTGTCCGGAGTGCGGTGCTCCGACGGAATTTCGCGAGGTGGCGCCCCACGTCCGGACCGGTAGCTGCTCCGCGTGCGGGAACAACTTCACGATCGTGCGCGGACCGGCGCCGGGAGAACCGACGCCCACGGCGACGGACGCCCCCTCGGCACCGGCGGCAGCGAGCGATTGGGCCTGCCCGACCTGTGGACAGACTGTCGAATTGCGACGATCAGACCGCGGCTTCGAGATGGCGTGCCCCGCCTGCGGCGCCCACACGACCTACCTCCCCGAGGGGGAGGGCGAGCCGTCAGCCCCGCCGCGATGGTCGGGGGACCGACCGACGCGCGATCGTTTGGAGCGGCGAGGGCCCGGGGGTGCTCCGGTGAGCCGCCCGTGCCGGTCGTGCGGCGGACCGCTCCGGTTCACGACGCAGAACGACGGAACCGTGGCCGGCGAGTGCTCGTCGTGCGGCAATCGGTTCGTGCTGCCTCCTCGCGGTGATCGGAGGGGAAGCCCGGGAGGATTCCGTCGCGACGGTCGCTATCGAGGCGCCTCGGGCCGACCCGGCTGGGGAAGGGGACGGCCACCGGACCGGGATCCGCGCCGGCGGGCGTCGTACGGGGGTCGGCCGTCGTACCGTCGGCGGAACGACAACGAGGACGACGAGGATCGAAGGCCCCGGCGCCGCCGGGACGACTGACGGACGGCGCCGTCGTCCGCCGACTATAAGCGTTCGGACCAAGCTCGAAACAACCGACTCCGCGAGCGGCGCTGCCATGGAGACGCCAACCAAACCGTTCGGTCGCTCGACTCACCCGATCGCTCGTCGCGAGATGGGCGAGCGTCGGGAACTCGTGAAGCTCAGAATGGCCCGAACCTTAGTACCCGGACCGTTTCGCTCGAATCAAGACCGCAAATCGTGACCGGCGGGGCTGGGCCCGAAATCCCAGCGCGGGGACCGGGCCGATATGGGTCGAGTACCTGCTAACCGGTTTCTATAGATAGGTCTGGCAAGCAAAACAGTACCATCGGCTGTACGACGCTATCCAACTCGCCGGGGCGCCGCATCGGGTGCACGACACCGGGGAGGGGGACCGCTCCGGCAGTTGCCGGCGGTTCCTATGTTCTGTCCGAGCCCGGGCAATCGCCTCGACCGCAACGGCGGCTTGCTTGCCCAGGTAGACCCGCTGGCCCGCGACTTCGATGAAGTATCGGCCCCAGAGTTCCCGTGGCAACGCGGGAGAGAAACTCCGTGTCACCGCCGGGTCTTGGAACTGCTCGAGCGGCGTGTCGAATGTCACCGCCCAGCTCTTGTGGATCCGACTGTTCGGAACCAGCAAGACCACTCGATCCGTGGTCAGCACGAGCTCGTCGTTCATCCTCGAGTAGACATGCCGGCCCTCCCATGATCCGAGGACGGCTTCGCCCGGGGCGAGGTGCAGTAACTCGACGGCCTTGGCGTCGAGCGCCTTCATCGGATGACGCAAGGGCTCGTGCGGCATATACCTGTGCCCTCGCCCAAAGCGGCAGGACGGGGACCGGCTCGAAGGGGTCGAGTCACCGGGTTTCGGTCGGGCCGAAAAGTCGAGTGGCTAAGGAACACCATCCGAACCCGCGGACGTTGAACCTTCGCCTCAGATCGGGAGTGTGTTCCCGGGGCATCGTGAGAGCGTACTTGGCGACCAGCGTCCCGAACGCGGCCCCATCTGGCATCTCTTGGGCGGGCCCCAGCTTCGAGCCTTCTCGGAAGAACGGTTCGGGAGTCTTCGGTTTCGCCTCCCCCGCGCGAAGCCCGCAACGAAGTCGACCGGGAGGGACGAGCGGGACCGCCGCGGGTCGTGCGCTTTGGATGGAAGTCACGCGAACCCGGCTCCCCGGGGGCCCCCTACCCCGGGACCGAGCCGACCGGGTTCGCGAGTCGGTCCACCTGGTTCGGGAGGCCGGGTCCCGTCGCACCTTTCTTTTTGTATGCGGGAAATATAGGGTACTCGATCGGGGGATGGGGGGATTGACGCCGGGGCCAGCGAAGGGGGTCGAGGAGAATCTCAAGACCGTCGAAGCCCACTTCCACAGCGAAGCGTCCGAAGACGTAGACCGCGCTCTCGAACTCTACACGGACGATATCCTGTGGGAAGCGCACGGCGACCCGAAGCTCGGGAGCCACCGAGGAAAGCCGGCGGTCGCCGCTCGGTACCGGAGCATATGGGCCTGCATGAAGGACGTCGAGTTCCGAAACCTAAGCCGGTTCGGATTGGGTGACAAGGTGGTGGACGAAAGCATCCTCACCTGTCGGATCGCGAAGGAGGGGCTGGTCCCCGTGCCTCCGGGCACGAGAGTGCGCTTCCACCTTCTCCACGTCTTTGACCTCCGGGCTGGTCGAATCAGCCGGGAACTGGTGTGTCTGGACTGGGCGCGCGTCTGAGGGGTTGGAATGAGGAACCCGGTTGCAGCCCGATCGCCTCTCACTTGAACGCTCCACGAGGCGCGGTCCCGGGAGCCTTTCCCGCCGTCGTGTTGCTTCGCCCTGGTCGTCGCCCCCCGAACGTCGCTCCGCACGCCTCGGATCGTTGGCTCGACGTTCGGTGCGTCGGAAGTGGCGGTTGCATCGACTCGAAGCCGGTCTCTGCGTCTGTGCGCACGTGGTGGTGCGACGTGGATCCGGCATCCCCTTCGGAAGACCGGCGGTCGATCACGGCCGCCCCGAGCAGGGGGGTCAGCCTCTTTGGGTCGCCCGAGCCATCGTGAAAGATCGACTCGGGCGTCTACCTGCAACCGACCTTTTCACGGAGGAGGCACCGGAGGCGGCGGCCTTCGGAATCGTCTCGGCCTTCCTTCGCATGGGAGGGAAGCCCCCGGTTCATCCAGGCGCAGTCGTGGACCGCGCCCAATGAGCTCCGGCAGGGTGCATTCCATTATCGTCCGCCTCGGAGGTATCACTGGGACTTCTGTTTCGTCTTTGGTACGTGTTCGGGCTCCCCGGGCCGCTGATGCCCTGAGCAGCTCCTCTGGAAGCCGGCCTCCGAGCTCTGCGATTCCGTGACTGGAACGCGTGAGTCCTGATCTCATCCGGGCACCCCCGAAGCTCCCATCGCTTTGAGCATTCGCCTCACGGCAAGTGCGACGGGAAACCCTCCAGGCCGTCAGCCACCGCGTGTCGGTCATCCCAAGTGGTAGACCCGTCCGAAGGCGTTCCAGACGACCATTCATCAGAGGACCTCCGCGCGCTGAGCGTGCCGTCGACGCGATTTCACCATCTCCCCGAACCGACGCTTGACCGCCCCGAAGATCCCTTCGACCACCGTCCGTCTTCGATACCGGCATCGGAACGCCCGTCGGTTTCCTCGTCGCCGAACGACCAGCCGCTTCCACGCGGGCGAGCCCAGCGTCTTGGCGGTGACGTTCGCCTTGAGGTCGATCACGGGAAGACCGCCGCGCGCCTCGATCCGCTCGGCGTTCTTCCGGGACTGGTAGCCCTTGTCCCGCGCCACGTTCCCGACGTCGACGTCGGGATCGATCCGTTCGAGCAACGGCCCGAGCTCGGGCGAGTCGCCCCACGTGCCGACGGTGACACGAGCGGAGAGGAAGAACGGCCACGCGGCTCGGGTCGCCACGAGCGCGTGGAGCTTGACGAACCGCCGTCGGCGGCTCGCCGCCCCGTGGCGCACATCGAACCAGCGCTCGTACTGTCGGATCCCCACGCCGGTGGCGTCCCCGGCGGTGTGGGTCCGCCCCCGGGTGAGAGACGCCCCGGTGCGAACGATCAGGCGCTCGAGATACTCGGCTCCGACGCGGATCACCAGCGAGGTGACCGTGCTTGCCGCGGGGACCTTCCCGCGAAAGCCGATCTTCCGAGCGAGCTCGGGAACGGCCTCGAGGGGGGCGTAGGTCTCGTCGTACGACAGCCCTTCCCGGGTCATCAGCAGAAGAAAACCGACCACATCGCGGGGGTCGGTAGGGGGTCGCCGGGGCGTTTTCGGGGCCTTACAGCGGTAAGGGACGGGAGCCCGTCGGACGAGCTCCTCGAGGGGGTGGTAGAGGAGGCCTTTCCTGTGGCGGAGGGACTGTCGGTAGCGGCGGTGGTTCCGTCGTTGAAGGCTCTTACGAGCCGGTGGGCCAGTGGTCTTCTTCAGGTGCGAAGGGGTTGGGGTTCCCGCGGCCGAACGGCCGCCTCCGCGGTGATGTGTCGACACAACCGCGGCCGCGGAGTGCCCCTTTCAGCGCGGAGTTCCACAGGAACCGAGGGTCGTGGGGCGGGCAAGCTCACGTCAGCCACTCGAGTTTCCGGTTACACATACGAACTGAACGCTCAAAAGGAACGATTCGAGTCGCCCCTTCGATGACCGTCACCGTCCAGATCCTGATCTTTCTCCACGTTGGGGCGGCTATCGCCTGGGTCGGAGCGGCTCTCTTCACCGCGGCGGTGCTCTTCCCGACCATGTGGAGGATGGACCCGGAGGAGCGAGCTCGCTTCTACCGTCGGATCATGCCGCGACTCGGGCCGTACATGCTGGTCGCGAGCGTGCTCACCCTGCTTTTCGGCGGCGTGTTGGCCTACGAGCTGGCCGGCGGGAATCTGTCGGTCTTCACCGCTCCCGGCGCGAGTGCCTGGGCCGCTTGGGTGATGTTCGGGGGCGTCTTCGGCATCGCCGCATTTCTGGTGGGGGAAGTCTACATTCTCCCGAGCGCGCTACGGCTCGAGAAGGTTGTGATACGCGCCCTTGCCAATCCGAGCAAGGAACGATGGGCCGAGATCGATGTATTGGGACACCGGCTCGATCGGATTGCCACGGCCTCGCTGGCCTTGTTCGCGTTGGCGTTGATCGGAATGGCGGGAGCCGCCAGCGTCTGACCCGGAGTTCGCGAGCGAGAAGCACTCACTGCGCTCACGCTCTCCGGATGCCGCCGTGGTCGTGGGCGCATATCTTGGGTCCGATCTCGAAGGGGGGATTCCTACGCGGAGCGCCGCCCAGGTGGGACGGACCGAGCTCACGGGTTCGCAGCGAATTTTATGCGCAGGCGTCCGTACCGGGGAGCGATGGGGGGACGTGAGCGCTCGGACAGCCCATCCCCAATCCTGACCGCGACCGGTATTCGCAAGCGGTTCGGACGCAAGCTCGTCCTCGACAATGTGAACCTTGAGGTCCGGCCCGGTGAGGTAGTCGCCGTCGTCGGCGAAAATGGAGCAGGAAAGAGCACGCTCCTCCGGATTCTGGCCGGGTTCCTTGCGGCCGATGCCGGGGAGGTCGATAGTCGGGGCCGAGTCGGATACTGTCCTCAAGAACCCGGTCTCATCGGACTCTTGAACGCGCGGGAGCACCTCCGCTACTTCGGCGCGGCTAGGGATCTTCCCCCGGGGGATGCGTTGGCCCAGGGACACGAACTGCTCCAGGCTCTCGGGTTTCCCGTGGGGGACCCCACGCTCGTGCAGAACCTCTCCAGCGGGAACCGGCAGAAGCTCAATCTCGTCCTCGCCCTGCTGGGTGAGCCGGAGATTCTGCTGCTGGACGAACCGTACCAGGGTTTCGACCAGGGCACCTACGTGAATTTCTGGAATCACGTGGAGACCTGGCGGGACCAGGGCAAGGCCATCGTCGTCGTCACCCACCTTCTGGTGGAGCGCCAACGGGCGGATCGGCTGGTCGAGCTCAGGATCCCGTGCCCTTCCGTCGTGGGAGGGGAACCGCCCTTCGGAGCGTCATGAGTTCGGCGCGACGGATCGTCATCATCGCCGGGATGCAAGGGAGGGACCTCGTCCGTCGGTACGTGGCGATCGCGCTCATGGTCGTCCTGCCTCTGGCGTTCTATTTCGCCCTTCTCCCCAGCCATTATGCCCTCTTGGTCGGCGGTATCGGGCTGGCCTGGTCGGTGTCGGCCGTCGGCCTCTTCGTCGTCTTGGCGTCCCGAGAAACCGACCCTCGCTTGGTCCTCGCCGGCTACCGACCTTGGGAGCTCCTAGCGGGCCGATGGCTCCTCTTGGAAGGGGTCGCCGCGATCCTCATCGGCGCCTTCGCGCTGTTGTTCCTCGCGATCTCGCGTCCCACAGCGACCGGGGAGCTCGTTCTCGGGGTCTCCCTCTCCGGCATCGTCGCGGTCCCTCTCGGGCTCGCGATCGGTTCGTTGCTTCCGAGAGAACTCGAGGGAACCCTGGCGATCATCGCGCTCGTGGGCATCGAGCTGACGTTGCCCACGGACTCCTCGGTCGCCCCGTTTCTCCCCCTCTATGGGTCCCAACAATTCCTCGCCGTCGCCGCCGGGCTCCACGGCGTGACTCCGCCCCCCGCCCCGGTCTCTGTCTCCTACGCGCTCGCCTACACGGCCGCTCTCACGCTCCTCGCCACCCTGCTCTGGACGATGAGGGTTCGCGTGAAACGATCGCTTCACCGACCGCCCTCGGTTCGCCCCTAGGGACGCCTTCCGCGGGGTGCCATGGAACTCCGCACCGGCTTCACGCTACGGGAGACACTCCCATTACGCGTGAGCCGTTGGCGTGGTCCGGCTCCGCGGCGATCGAACGGTTCCGCCCGCTGTGAGGCTCCGAGCGCGGAGAACAGGCCGGGTCTATCTCCCGTCCGATGACGCGGGCGGGGCCCCGGGAGACTCCCGCCTGAGCAATGCGGCTCCGAACGCCATGACCAAGAACCCGAGTCCGATGAGGGTGGTGATCACCGCCGCGAGAGGGTCGCGAAAGCCGCCCCATGCGAACGCCAAGAACGCGGCCACCGCGATGAGAAGGCCGGCCAAGTACGCGTTCAGACCGATGTCGCCCGCAGGGCCCACCGCTTGAACGTATCGCTGGCGAAACGAGGCATACCCGACGGCGAACAGGACCAGCCCGACGACAATCGCGATGTTGCGCGTCGTGTACGACGCGATCTGCGCGAGGTAGCTCACCCAAGCCGCCAACGTGAGCCCGAGCCCGGCGGCCATGAGCATCGCGCCGTCTTGACGACGGTGGGCCGTAATCCGAAAGTCTTGGCCGAAGAGGAACCATCCGGCGGCCCCGATGGCGAAGCCGGGCAGCACGAGGAAGGTCCCGGCCACAATGTACAAGAGACCCGACCAGGGCACGAGAGCCAGCCCAATCCCCAGAAGCACGAAACCGACAGTGACGATGGTCAAGTCGCGTTCGACCCGACCCGCGCGTTCTGACGAGGGGTCAGGCCACCCGGCCATGGTGTTGTGAATGGAATCCCGAAGGGTAATGGTTTCTTCGGACCGATGGCCCCGACCGAGCGTCTCCTAGGCCCGTGAGCCGCCGGAGCCCGGCCCCGGAAGGCGCGTCAGATGTCCCGACTTCAGACCCGACCGACAACCATGGCTTCGTACCCCCCGGCTTCGCGAGGGAGTCAGAAGATCCGGCTCTGGGTCGCGTCCGGCGGAATAGGCATCTCCGCCCCAACCCCGCGTTCGACCGCCATCTCGAACAAGAGCTGCGCGGTGACCGCCTCTTCCCACGCCGCTCCGGTGTTCACGACGATCCGCGTCGAGGATCTCTCGCGAAGGCTCCCGTCCTGGACTCCTTGCATCAAGGGACGAAGCTTGGACCTCCGTTCTTCGTCGCTGAAGAGGGTGCCGGGGCCGCTGGCTTGGGCGACACTGTCCGTCCAGACCACTCGGGCCGCATCCAGGATCAGGGTGTCGATCTCCGGGCGGCGATAGCTGTTGATGCTCAGTAGCAACTTCGGTTCGCGAAGCATCGGCTGGGTAACGACCGGGGATTCCGACGTCGTGACAAGCACAATGGCCGAGGTCTCAGCGAGGACGCCCTCCGCGTCCGACGCAAGAGCGATCTCGGTTCCGAGAGCCGAGCGCGCCCAATCCGCGAACTCCTTTCGGTGCTCGGGATTCGGGCTCCAAGCGACGACGCGAGGATTCCGAAACACGGCAACGAGGCACGCCAGGGCGTTGCGGGCTTGGTAGCCGGTCCCGATGAAACCGACGTCACCGAGCGACGGGTCGATAAGGTGAAGCGCCGCCGTAACTGCCGCCCCGGTCCGGAGGTTCCCCACGAGTCGTCCCAAAAACAACGCGCGCAGCTCCATCTCCTTGTGGCCGTAGAGTGCCACGACCTGGTGTCCCCGATCCTGGCCGTCGGAGTCGTAGAGGTACGAGCGGAAGACCAAGAGGTCGGCCGATGGAATCGCGGCGCCCATCCACGCTAGGGTCGTGCCACGGGTCTCGGTGCGCGTTCGAGGCAGGGGGACCACCTTACCTTCGCTGTCGGCTTGATACCCCTCTTCGATACGCGCCACAACCTTCGGTAGATCGAGGAGGTCTCGCAGCTCGCGATCGAGGAGAATCCGAACCATGCTCGACCCCCGAATCGGTTCGGCGGAGGCGACAAGATGTTTTGGCGCTTTCGAATCTAGCGAGTGGACGAGATTGTCCCATTGACGAACGCCTTGGTTCGAGACATGATCTTCGAAGTCCGCTGATCGCCGGCGCCAACGTCCCTGACTGCGGGCTCGGCGGTCCCCTCCTCCTTCGGGGGTCGACGCTCGCTGTTCGACCAGTTCTTGGGCGATTGAAAGACCCTGCCTTTCGATCGTGGGGGAATCGGAGAGCGCCCAAGGCCGCGGGAGCGGCCCACTTCCGTCGGTTGCTCGGCGGGCCTGGGATCCGAGATGTTTGGGGAGCAATCGACACGGAATCGGGCAAGCTCCTACCGCCGCACACGGCCCGCTGATCCCACGATTCCGTCCTTCACGCTTGGCGAATCACTTGGGTTCCGCTCGACTATCGCGCGATCCGACGTCTATCGGGAGAATGGAAGGGGCGAGGTTGCCCTTCACGAACAGAACGCGGGATGAAGGAGGGGACACTGGACCTTCTCGGAGCTGCCCCCGGGTTACCATCGGATTTTATGGGAAGAAGGACTTCCCGATGAGGTAGGAACCATGGTGCAGGGAACGGCGGAGCGACTCAGTGCGGCCGATGCGATCAACCGTGGCTACAACATGCTGATTGCCACGATCCTGGGTCTGACGGCCTTGGCGTTCGGGACCGATATCATTCCCGAGGCGGGGGACAAGCTCGCCTACATCACGGACGATCTCCTCCTCGTCATCATCGGCGTCGCGGCCGTCACGTGGTACTTGGTCGGCCGCAACAGCTACTCCCGGTCCTTGGCCCCCATCGTTTTCGTGGTGCTTGCGCTCCTCGCCCAGGTGGCGGGATTCGCGATCGAGATCGGGGACATCGGCGACCTGGGAGACGATATCGCGGGGCTCGTGCTGCTCGGCGCCCTCCTCATCGTCGCGGTCGTTCTCTATTCAGGGAACCGCCGGCTGCTCGAGAGGGCCGCGGCGCCGGCGTAATCGTCGTCTGAACCGGCAAGAGGCCCGATTCCCCCCGCCTTTGCAACCGGTCCACCCCACCCGGATCCGGACCTGACCCGCCGCGATCGCACCGTAGCGGGAGGGCCGACCGTGAGTCGCGATCGGCGCTACTGGCGGTTTGGGTCGTACTGGGTGCCGGAGGTACTCCGCCCGCTTCTCAGGCACCCGGAATCGCGCCACCGCCAGGGCCGCGGATACCTGACCGACCGAATCGAGCGGTTCCCAGCGGGCGAGGGCGTCGCAGATCGATTGGTTCGTCGCCCGGCCCGTCGCGTTGGGGTCCTCGTACTCTCGGTCGCAGATGGGGCATCGCGTCGCGGTCATCGCCCGCCCTACCCGACCCTAACTCGCATCCATGGTCAGGAATCGATGACTCGTTTGTCCGCGTTGACAGGCGAATCGGGGCCGGGCTAGCCTGCCCCATAAACGGGCCTATCCCTCCGGATCCCTTCGCCCCTACCCCACGGTCGCAGGTAGAACGACCTGAAACCCCCTCCGCCCCGCCCGGTTAGGGTCGGACGGATAGCGTGTATGACCGACGAAGCGGCCGAACACCGCTCCGAACCGAACGAACCGACCAAGCCGACCGACCCCGCCGATCCGACCTTCCGTCTCGCCGTCCTGGAACGGCTCTACCGACTCGGCGTCGACCACGGCACCCGAGCGGCCGAAGAGGCCCTCAACGAGGCGTTCGAACGGGCGACCCGCGACCCCGACGAACTCGACGACAACATGGAGTGCCTCAGATGAACGCCTCCGCTCGGTCGGACCCGGGGAACCCGAAAGCCGACGAACCGCTCGCCACCGACCGCCAGCGGACCGCCCTCCTCCGCTGGGGCGTCGACCCCGAACGCGCCCGCGACCCCGGCCTCACCCGGGCCGAGGCGTCCGCCTGGCTCGGATCGCTCATCGCCGCCAAGAACGTCACCCCTCGTCCCCCGACCCCGGCCCTCCCTCCCCCCTCGCCGACCCGGGCGACACCCGACACCCCGAAGGTCGGTGACCCGGACGATGCCACGACGGCCGTGGACTCTCCGGTAGGCCCGCCGCCGTCCACGCCGCCCACGGGCCCGGGCGCGCCCGAACGGATCGAGATCGAGCTCGCCGCCCCGACGGGCATCCCCTACTCGACCTTCCGGGTCCGCGCGGCTGTCCCGTTCGACGGCCGCGAGGCGCTCCACACCGTCGCCCACCGGCTCACCCGGGAACTGCTCGCCATCGTCGTCCGCGAGACCGGACGGATCGAGACGACGCTCCGAGCCCGTCGCTCTCCCCCAGCGGGCGGGGGTTCCCCGGACGCGAGCGCAGGGGCCGAGCCGACAGACCGCGCCTCCTCCCCCGCCGACCCGTCGGCGACCGGGTCCATTCCTCCGCGCTCCGCAGAGGCGGGCCGTCGGTCCTGAACGGGGGCCCACCGATGCGCACCAAACCGATCACCGCCTACCGCTACGAGCTCCTCCCCGGCGGCCGCGACATCGTCCTCCGGTTCGACGGCCTTCTGGGGCTCGACCACGCCCCGGGCCGCGCGAGCTCGGAGGGACTGGGCGGGCTCACTACCTGGCTCGAGGAGTGGGCCCGTCGGTGGCCGTCCCACGGCCGACCGTGGTCCGAGCCGGGCCGCGCCCGATGGGACGTCTGGACGTTCGGCCGCGACTACGCCAGCTATGGTGTCGGCGGCGGCGACACCACCGTGGAGCTCTTCGTGGCCGTCTACGATCTCTTCCGGGTCGACGCCGACCATCCGTTCCGGGGCTGGCCCGACGGCTGGCTCCTCGTCCGGGTCGGCCCGAACCCGGCGTTGCGACTGCCCACCGTGTTCGCGTTCGTTCCCGACGAGGCCGCCCTGCCGCTCGGGGAGCACCTGGAAGCCGAACCGAAACGCACCGGTTCTCCCGATCTCCCGGAGCGGAGGCCGACGGCGATCACCGCCCATGTCGAGCGGGTTCGAGAGGCGCGATGAGCGATTCGGTCACGCCGGCCGACTCCGTGCTCGCCGCCTTCGCCGCCGATCTGACCCCGGAAGCACTGGAAATCGATGCGCCGATTCGCCCTCGTCTCGAGCGGACAACAGCACGACCGCGCCGTTCCCCTCCTTCCCGGACCCGAACGAACGGCCTCCGGCGCGAACGCGTCGTTGCCCGACTGCTCCAAGAGCTCGGCTGCGTCGTCCCCCGCGCCGGTCAGGTCGCCGTCCGGCTCGGACCGGGACGGTTCGTCACCCGTCGGCCGACCTCTTCGGCTGCATCGATCTCATCGTCCTCCTACCGGGCCACCCGCCGGCGTTCCTCCAGGTCGGGAGCCGCGCCTCCCACGCGTCGAGCGACAAGCGTCGCGAGCTCGAGCGGACGTTCGACTCGTACCTCATGTCCGGCATCGGGCGGGGCGCGCCGTTCTCCGCCGAACTCCGGTTGTGGGATCGTTGGCCACGTGTCGGATGCGTCTTACGGCGCGAGGCGGCGGTCCGGTTCGAGGGAGTTGTCGGTTACGTATGGCCGATTGTGGGATACGTCAACTCCCCGCGGACGCACCGATGACCCGGCGAATGGCGCTCCCGAGCGTCACTCCACGGCCGGACTCCTCCGCGGCCCGGCAGGTGCTCGAGCGGTACGGGAGCTTGGGAAGAGGTCGCGGAGAACCCGTTCTCTGAGGACACCGACAAAAGGTTACCCGCTACCAAACCCCGAGGCGGCCGCGGGACATCAAGGGGCGCGATTTCGACCGTTCGCTAGCGAGCTTGGTTCGGCAAACGGTCGTGAACGAGTCAAGACACCTTGCGCTTGCCGGGACACCCTACCGTTGTTAGGGTGCGCGTAAAGCGAGTGACTCTCCCGTGGCCTGGGAATGTCGGAGAGGTGCGCGGCAAGCCTTCCAATCCATCGTTCTGCGAGATGGCTATCCGGGGATACGAACCTTGGTGGAGTGCGGTTGCCGGGATTCGAACCCGGGTAGGTAGCTTGGGAAGCTACCGTCCTAACCACTAGACCACAACCGCGCACCCCGGGGGAGGCCGTTCGGCTCAAGAGGCTTTTCTGGGAGCCGAACGGGCCGTGCGCCGGCAGTTCACAGGAGGAGGCCGACCGTTTCCGGAGGGATCGTCGGGGCCGTCGCGAGGACGTCCGCGTTCGTGATGATCCGCTCGGCCGAGCGGCTCACGAGCCGCGCCTTGGCGAGCACCTCGCGGGCCTTCACCGGGTCGTCCGTGGAGACCGCCACGAGAACCCCGCCGTCCTCCCGCGCGACGAGCAGCGCGACGCTTTGGACGTTCACCTTGGCGCGCGCGAGCGCCTCGAGCGCCCGCAAGAAGCTCCCCGCCCGGTCCTCCAAGCGAACGACGATCATCTCCCGCGCCTCCGTCTCGTAGCCGGCTTGGCGGAGGAGCGTCATCGCCCGGTCAGGGTCGCTCACGATGAGCCGGACGCGCCCGCGGGTCGGGGTCGAGTCGACGCTGATCGCCGCGAGGTTGATCCGTTCCTTGGCGAGCAGGCGCGCGACCGCCGCGAGCGCCCCGGGCCGGTTCGGCAGGGTGAAGTGGATCTCCCGTAGCGCGCTCATCCGCCCGCCCTCATCGAGGCGGTCGGCTTAGCGCTAACGCGGGGTCCGCCCGTCTCCTTTGCCGCCGCACGTTTTTATAACCGGAGCAAGAGAAACGACCTCGCCCGACGCGCTCCGACCCGCACTGGCCGGCCGGCGCCAGGGCGGCACGGTCTCCGATGATCTCTCGACAGGCTCGCCGGCACTTCCATCGCGATCGGCGCGGCGTGGCGGGGATCATCGGGGCGCTCCTCCTCGTCCTGATCGCCGTCGCGGTGGTCGGCCTTGTCCTGACGCAGTGGCTTCCCGCAACGCTCGCCGCCGACGAGTCGACGTTCGTCCGCACGTCGGCGACCCAGCTCGCCCTTCTCGGCTCGAACGTGGACAGCGAGATCGCGACGAACGGGACCAACCCCCTCGCGACGACGCTCCCGCTCGCCTCCGCCAGCGTCCCGGTCGTCTCGTCGCCGACCGTCGCCTCGGTCGAGTACGTCCCGGACCTCTCCGGGACGTTCGCGAGCGTCAGCGCGAGCGCGCCCGGGTTCGCCCGCACCGTCAACGTCACGACCGGCGCTCTCGCGCTCTCGATCCCGAACCGGTACACGACCAGCGCGTCGTTCGACTTCGAGGACGGGGCGATCTGGCAGTTCGCCGGGGGCTCCCGCTATGCCACGACCGTCTTCGGCCCGCTCGTCGAGCTCGCGCCCGCGGCCGGCGGGTGGAACGTTTCCGTTCGGCTCGTGCGGTTCACGGGACCGTCGTTCGGCGCCGCGGGGCCGAACCCCGTGGTCGTGACCAGCGCGCTCGCGAGCGAGCAGACGACCACGTGGTCGGCCGGTGGCTCCGGGTCGTTCAACGTGACGATCGAGATCGGGACGTACCACCCGTGCGCGTGGTACGCCTTCTTCGAGGCGGTCGTTGGCCAAGCGAAGCTCTCGCCCGCCCTCAGCTCGCTCGCGCCCGCGAACGCCTGCGCTCTCCTATCGACCGGCCCCACGATCGTCGTCCTCATTCTCCACAATGGCTCGTCCGTCCGGGTCGAGACCGCCTCGATCGCGCTCGGTCTCGGCGGACAATGAGCGCGGTCAGCGGCCGGGGGCCGATCGTCGGCGGGCGGCCGCTGGCGATCGCCGTTCCGTCGACGGAGCTCCGCCCGCCCTCGGGGGGCGATCCCGGGTTCTACCGGGTGGTCGAGCCGCCGCTCTCCCCGTTCGAGGCGGCCGTCTACGCCTCGCTCCGCGCGAACCTGCCGCGAGTGCTCGGACCGCTGTACGAGTCGCTCGACGGGCCCGGACGCGCCGACCGGCTCGCCCGCGCGGTAGAGGAGTACCTGACCCGGCGCGAACCCGGCCTTTCGGACGACGCCCGCGCCCGGCTTCGCTACTACCTCGTGCGCGATGGAGTCGGCTACGGTCCGGTCGACGCCCTGCTCCGGGACCCCGACGTCGAAGACGTCTCGGTCGACGGCACGGCGACGCCGGTCTACGTTGTCCACCGCCGGTTCGGCTCGCTGGCGACGAACGTCGTCTTCGCGACCGAGGACGAGCTGAACGCCTTCGTCGTTCGGCTGAGCCAGCGCGTCGCCGGCGCGGTCGCGACGATCCGGCCGGTCGTCGAGGGCCACACGCCCGAAGGCCACCGCGTGGAGGCGACGTACGGCCGGGAAGTGAGCGGCCGGGGACCGAGCGTGACAATCCGCCGGGCACCGTCGTCGCCGTTCACCCCGTCCGAACTCGAACGCCGCGGGACCGTGAGCCACGAGCTCCTCATCTTTCTCACGTGGGCGGTCCGGACCGGCCAGTCGCTCGCCGTGATCGGGGGTCCCGGGGTGGGCAAGACGAGCACGCTCAACGCGATCCTCCACGTGGTGCCGCCCGGCCTCAAGGTCGTCTCTATCGAGGATGTCCGCGAGCTCGACCTTCCGCACGAGCACTGGCTCGCGACCGTCCGGCGGGCGGGTCGCGGCGACCGGGGGGCGGACGGACGAAGGGTCGGAGAGATCGACCTCTACGACCTGTTGCGCCTCGCCCTGCGCGAGCGGCCGGACCGGCTCGTGGTCGGAGAGGTTCGCGGCCGCGAAGCATCCCTCGTCTTCCAGGCGATCGCCACCGGCCATCCGACGTACACGACGATGCACGCGGACAGCCTCGCCTCGCTCGTTCGCCGGCTCGAATCCCCCCCGATCTCGATCCCCCGGATCCTCCTCGCGTCGCTCCCGTTCGTCGTCGTCCAGCGGCTCACTTCCTCCGCCGCCGGCCCGGTCCGTCGAATCACCGAAGTCGTCGAGATCGTCGGCCTCGAACCCGACACGGACGAACTCCTCACCAACCGCCTCTTCGCCTTCGATCCGGGGAACGGCCGCTGGGTTGAAGTCGGGCCGTCCGTCATCTACGAGCGGTGGGCCGAGGCGAATGACGCGCCGTCCCGACCCCCGTGGTCGCCTCCCGATGGAGCTACGTCGCAACGGGTCGATGCCCCGACCCCTATCGGGAGTGTTCCGGCGGCCGATCCGGGAGCTGTTCCTTCGGCCGACCCGCCCGTTCCCGCCCCGCGCGGAGTCCGATGACCGAATCGGCCAGGGAGGATCGACCGGCACTCGCCGACCCGTTCGTCCGCTGGAGCTGGCGCCACTTCCGTCGCCCGGCCGGGCCGCGGACGGCCGAGCGGATCCGGCCGCTCGAGGCGGCGGACCTTCCGTTCGCGCCTGACGAATTCGAGGCGTTCCGTCGGGGCGTCGTGGCGGTCGTTTCGGTTGCCGCGAGCGCGATCGCCGTCGCGCTTCTCGCGGTGACCGGCCGATTGGACTCGCCGCTGGCATGGGCGGTCGCGGCGCTGGTCGCGATCGCCGGACCGATCGCCGCATCGCTCGCGCTGGACCTCTGGCCGATCGTCCGGGCCCGATCGCGAGCGCGCGCGATCGATCAGGAGCTGCGGTCCGTCTTCGCCTTCCTGAGCGCGATGGCGTCGGCCGATGTTCCCGTCGACGGGATCGTCCGCGCGCTCGCCCAGGAGTCGGCGGCGTACGGGACGGTCGCCCGGGAAGCGGGGAAGATCGTCCGGGACATCGACCTTCTCGGGGCCGACATCCTCTCGGCCCTGTCGGCCGCGGCGCGGCGGAGCCCGTCCCGCCGGCTCGAGGCGCTCTGGGACGGGATCGTCACGACCGCCCGCGGGGGCGGTGAGCTCAAGCACTACTTCCTCGAGACGGCCCGTTCGTACGAGCGGGAGGCGCCGATTCGGGAAGCGAAGGCGACGGAGTCGCTCGCCTTCGCGGCCGAGGCGTACGTGATCCTGGTCGTGGCGTTCCCGCTCTTCCTCCTCCTCCTCTTCGCGGTCTTTGCGACCCTCGGCGGGGCGGGCGGCGCCTACGTCGGGCTCGTCGTCGGGATCGGCGTCGGCGCGGTGCCGATCGCCCAGCTCGCGTTCGTGCTCGGGCTCTCCCACGTCGGCCGGCCGGAGGGCGCATGGTGACCCCGACCGTCTTGTGGCATCGGGCCCGGGCCGAACGCCTCCCCGCCCCGACGACCCGCGGCGCGAGCGTTCGGGCTGGGTGGCGCTACCTCGCGGTCCCGTGGGCGGCCGTCTTCGGCGCCCTGGCGGTCCTGGACGCGCTCGGGCGGATCACGATCGTCGTCGTACCCGGCGAGTTGCCCGGGCTCGGGTCGGCGTTCGACTGGGCGGTGATCGCCGGGCTCGGTCTCCTGGTCCCGTTCGGCTTTGCCTACCGGACGGCCCTTGGGCGCGAACGGGCCGTCGAGGAGCGGCTCGCCGACCTCGTGCGCGATCTAGCGGAAGCCCGCCGTTCGGGCCTCTCCCTGGCCGCCGGCTGGCGCGCGGCCGCGCGCCGGGAGTACGGCGCGCTCACCCCGGAGGTGCGCGCGGTCGCCCGCCAGATCGCCTTCGGCGTCCCCGTGCCCGAGGCCGTCCGCGGCGTCGCGGATCGCTGGCCGACGCCGCTCGTCCGGCGGACGGTCGCGGTACTCCTGCGCGCGGACGCGAGCGGGGGCCGAACGGCCGATGCGCTCGAGATCGTCGCGGAGAACGTCCGGGCCGAAACGCGGGCACGCGCCGCGCGTCGGGCGACCGCCGTCACCTATGTCGCGATCGTCTACATCGCCTTCGCCGTCTTCCTCGTCACCGTCTTCGTCCTCGGGGCCGTCTTCCTCCCACCCCTCGCGACGGCCGGCGGCGGCGCCTTCGCCTCGTCGGCGGGCCTCGCCCCCGACGTCTTCGGAGCGCTCGGGCTCGCGCTTGCGGCCGCGGTCGTCGTCCACGCGGTCGGCGACGGCGTCGTGATCGGCGTCCTCTCCACGGGACGCGCGGGCGCGGGCCTCCTCCACGCGGCGGCCCTCGTCGCGGCGGGCTGGGTCGTGATGCGGTTATTCCTCCCGGCGTTCGGAGGCGGATGAGCGCTCCCTCGGCCGCGGGCCGAACCGTCCCGGGAGGGTTCGACGCCCTTCCCGACCGCGACGGCGAGATCGTCTCCGTCGCCGTCGGCCCGCGTCGGATCGACGTGCGGCTCGGCTGGGACGACGCCCGCGGCGTCTTCGAGTACGCTCCGATCGAACCGACGCTGAGCGCGGCGGAGGCGGCCCTCGCCGATCGGGTGCGCGCCGCGATCGTCGCCGCGTACGCGGCGGACGGGCCGGCGATCCCCTTCGCCGAGGCCGACCCGGACAGCCAGCTCGCGCAAGCGCTGGACGACGCGCTCGCTCGGCTCGGGGTCGCCGTTTCGGCCGACCTGCGGGACCGACTCGGCTACCACCTTCGGCGAGAGTTCGTCGGATACGGCCCCGTCGAGGTTCCGATGCACGACCCCGAGATCGAGGAGGTCTCGTGCGCGGGGCCCGGCCGGGCGGTCTATGTCACCCACCGGCGGTTCGGTCCGATGCGCACGACGATCGTCTTTCCGGAGCCGGCGGCACTCGACCGCTGGGTCGCCCGTTTCGCGGAGCGCGCCGGACGGCCGCTCTCGATCGCCCGACCGATCGCCGAAGGAACGCTCGACGACGGGTCCCGGCTGAGCGCGACCCTCGGGCGCGAGGTGACCGCGTGGGGAAGCTCGTTTGCGATCCGTCGGTGGTCGACACGCCCGTACACGCCGGCGGAGCTCGTCGCGCGGGGGACGTTCAGCGCCGAGATGATGGCGTTTCTCGCGATGGCCGTGGAGCGCGGGACGTCGGTGCTCGTCATCGGCGGAACGGCCGGCGGCAAGACGACGACGCTGAACGCGCTTTTGTCGTTCCTCCCGCCCCGGGCGAAGGTCGTCTCGATCGAGGATACCCGGGAGCTTCGGCTCGCGCGGGAGCACTGGCTGCCGCTCGTGACCCGCCCGAGCGTCGAGCCGTCGAGCGCCGGCGGGAGCCCGGACGACGAGGTCGGCCTGTTCGAGCTGCTGACGACAGCGCTCCGGGAGCGCCCGGACCATCTCGTGGTCGGGGAGGTGCGGGGCCGGGAAGCGTACACGTTCTTCCAGGCCATGGCGATGGGCCAGTCGTCGTTCGCGACGTTCCATGCCGACAGCGTGAGCGCGCTCGTCCGACGGCTGGAGCATCCGCCGCTCGACCTGCCCCGCACGTTCCTCACCGCGTTGCCGCTCGTCCTGGTCCAGCGATCGGTCACCGTCGGAGGGCGGGTCGAGCGCAAGGCGGTCGAACTGACCGAGATCGTCGAGGACGATCCCGAGACGGGCGAGCTCGTCACGAACCCGGTCTACCGCTGGCGCCCCGCCGAGCGCCGGTGGGCCGCCTCGGGCTACAGCCGGCTCTTCGAGCGATGGGCGTCCGCGGAAGGGCGGAGCGTGGCCGATCTCGAGGCCGAGCGCGACCGGCGGGCCGCGGCGTTCGCTCGAGGGGCGGACCCGCCCGCGTAGACCGCCCCGGCCCCCACGGCCGGCGACTGCGCGATCACTGGCCGACGAGCGCCTTCAAGGCCGGTGGGTACCGATCCCCCGCGACCTGGTCGGGCGGCAGGGCCCGGTCGATCGCCGCGAGGTCCGTCTCGCGCAAGACGAGCCCGGCCGCCCCGACGTTCTCCTCGAGGTACCGCCGCCGTTTGGTGCCGGGGATCGGCACGATCCACGGGGCCCGGGCGAGAAGCCACGCCAGGGCGATCTGCGCCGGCGTCGCTCCGCGATCGCGAGCGATCGGCTCGAGCGGCGCGAGCCAGCGGCGGTTCTTCTCGTAATTGTCGGGCTCGAAGCGGGGGTTCCCCCGGCGAAAGTCGCCGTCGCCGAGCGCGGCCGGCGGCGGGGCGCTCCCCGCGAGAAACCCCCGGCCGAGCGGAGCGAACGGGACGAACCCGACGCCCAGCTCTTCGCAGGCGGCGAGCAATCCGCCTTCGGGGTCGCGCGTCCAGAGCGAGTACTCGCTCTGCACGGCCGTGATCGGATGGACGGCGTGCGCGCGGCGGAGCGTCGCGGGGCTCACCTCGGAGAGTCCGAGGTGCCCGATCTCGCCCGTCTCGACGAATCGGGCCAAGGCGCCGACGCTCGACTCGATCGGGACCGTCGGATCGACCCGGTGCAGGTAGTACAGATCGATGCGATCGGTGCCGAGCCGGCGTAGGCTCTCGCGCACGGCTTTTTGGAGGTACTCCGGGCGGCCGTCGACCCGCCGGCCGCCGGGTTCGGGGTTCGGCACGAGGCCGCCCTTGGTGGCCACGACCACCCGTTCCCGGTCGCGGCCGAGCGCTCGGCCGAGGAGCGTTTCGTTGTGGTGCGGGCCGTAGACGTCGGCCGTGTCGAAGAAGTTGACCCCGAGCTCGAGCGCGCGGCGGATCGTGGCGGTCGATTCGGCGTCGTCCCGGGCCCCGTACGACTGGCTCATGCCCATGCAACCGAGGCCGATCGCCGAGACCGTCGGGCCCCGCCGCCCGAGCCGACGCGTCTGCACCGATGGTCGAACGCCGTCGACCCCTTAGGCTCTTCGCGCCCGAGACCCTCCCGCGACGCCCGGATGGACGGCCCTTAAGAGACGGCACGGTTCCGGACGGCGATGGGCGTTCGGACCCCGACGCCATCGCGACGGATCGCGCGGTACCGGCGCGGGTCGGTCGAGCTCGTGGCCACGGATGCGCTTGCGGGGCTGGCCCGGCTCGACCACGGCAGCGTGAGCGTGGTCGTCACGTCGCCCCCGTACAACACGGGCCAACCGTACTCGTTGTACCGCGACCGCCGGCCGAGATCGGAGTACCTCGCGTGGATCGGCGAGGTTGGCCGGGCGGTCCGACGGGTCCTATCGCCCCAGGGGTCGTTCTTCCTGAACGTCGGGAGCCCGCCCCGCGACCCGTGGCTCGCGTTCGATGTCGCCCGAGAGGTCGGACGGTCGCTCCATCTCCAGAACGTGCTGCACTGGGTGAAGTCGATCGCGCTCGGAGGGCTGCCGACCGACCCGCCGACCGGCCGGGCGGGGATCGTCGCCGTCGGCCACTACCGCCCGGTCGCCTCGTCGCGGTTCGTGCACAGTGCCCACGAGTACGTCTTCCACTTCACGCCGACCGGGACCGTTCCGCTCGACCGCCTCGCGATCGGGGTCCCGTACCAGGACGCTTCCAACCTCACCCGGTGGCGGCGGGCGGGAACCGGCCTCCGCTGCCGGGGGAACGTCTGGTTCCTGCCGTACGCCACGATCCAGCGACGCGAGCGGGATCGTCCCCACCCCGCGACGTTTCCCGAGGAGCTGCCCGAGTGGTGCTTCCGACTGCACGGCCTCGAGCGGATCCGCTTCGCCGTCGACCCGTTCGTGGGGCTCGGCTCGTCGGCGATCGCGGCGGCCCGGCTCGGCCTTCCGTTCCTCGGCTTCGACATCGACCCGGAGTACCTCGCGGAGGCCGCTCGGCGGCTCGCCCGTCTCCCTCGTCTCCCCTCGGCCGAGCGCCGAGTGCGCCCGGCGATTCGCCCTCGCCCAAACTGAGCGGCCGTTCGGGCCGGCCGGTGACCGGCCCGTCCGACCCGCGCCGGCGATCGTTTCGCTTTTCGCTCTTCCCCGGGGGAACCGTGGGTCCGGTGCGCTACTTCGGCTCGTCGGACGGCTCCTCGGAGGGGAGGGTCGTCCGTTCGGGAGGATGCCACTCCTTGATCGGGCTGCGGCGCACGCCCGCCGCCGCGGCGAGGGTGTCCTTCGTCTTCTCCTTGGCGACGTGACCGGCCGCGACCGCGGCGCTCTTCGCGGCCGACGCGGCCTTCACGGTGGCGCTGCCGAGCTTGGCACCGGCCGTCGAGAGGTGCTCGGGGAGCCGGCGGATCTCCCGGTCGACACGGCGGCTCAGATCGGCGAGGTCGCGCTGGATGTCCGCGACTAGGTACTTCGTCTCCTTCGCCGTCGACTTGCCGAGCTCGGTGATCCGGTCGTCTAGGTTCGCGAGCTCGACCGCGAAATCTTGGCCGAGTCCCCGCGTCGCGTGCCGAAGCTCGGCGAGATGCTGGCGCAATTGGGACCGCTCTCGCTCGTCCGTCATGGTCGTACGCTCCGCGCAGAGAAGGGTGCGGACGGCATATAGAACCTTGTTCCAAGAGGTGGCCCGACCGGACCGCGGCGCTGGTTCGTCAGCCGCCCATCCGGCGGTCCGGCCGCCGCCGGCGGCCGCGGCGGTCGGCCACCCGCGCCGGGGTCGGGGGCCGGGCGCGGGCGCCGGCGGCGAAGACCCGGGTCGTTTCGACCCCGCTCGCCCACCGCACGAGCAGGTCGACCCCGAGGCTCGACGGGTCGGTAAG
>JAKAWP010000080.1 GCA_021816955.1 Thermoplasmata archaeon | reverse complement strand
GGGGCTCCAGATCCGCTTCGATGCGCTCCGCGAAGTCCTCGGACGCTCGCTCGGCTTCACCTTCGCGGTCCAGCTCTCCACGGCCGCGGCGCTCTCGCTGCTCGCCTACTTCACGTTCGGATGGGGCCTCATCATCTCGCTCGTCTTCGGCTTCGGACTCTCGGGGCCGAGCACCGCGTCGGTACCGGTCCTCGTCCGCGTCGCGCGGATGCCGAAGGCGCTCGGAACGTCCCTGCTCTTTGAATCGGTCCTGACCGATCTTTTGGAGCTTCTCGTTCCGATCCTCCTGCTCGGGCTATTGGCCTCGGGCAACTTCTCGATCGCCAACATCGGCGGCGCGCTCGCGCTGTCGCTGGCCGGCTCCGCGCTTGTCGGTGTCTTCGCCGCGATCGCCTGGCTCTGGATCCTCGACCGCATCGGTCCCGTAGCGCGCGCCTACTCTTGGACGCTCACGATCACGATGGTCCTCGCGACCTACGGGTTCGCCGACTACATCCACCTGAACGCCGCGATGACGATCTTCGTCTTCGGCCTGATGCTCGCCAACCGTCGGCATCTCGAATTCGACCCGTTCCAGTTTGTCGAGCGGGATCCGAGCGCCTCGGCCCGGTCGATCCATGCGCTCCGTCGGCTCCTTCGGCTTTCGGCGGCGGGCGTGGATATCGAGCACATCCAGCAGGTCCAGAAGGAGGTCTCCTTCTTCGCGAGCGCGTTCTTCTTCGTATACATCGGGCTTCTCTTCCAGGTCAGCACCTTTACCGACCTCATCGCGCTCGTGCCGCTCGCGGCCGCCTTCGTGATGCTGGCCGTCCGCTTTGCCGGGTCGCCGATCCTCGCGGTCTACTTCTCTCGGGAGCCGACGGCGCGTCGCTCGGAGCGCGCCCTGGTCTCCTTCAACCTCGCCCGAGGGCTCTCGCCCGCGATCGTCGCGACGCTCCCGCTTGCCTACGGGATCGTGATCCCCGGCTTCCTGGATGCGATGTTCCTCGGGATCCTGTTCTCGACCGTCGCCTCCACCGCCGGAATCTTCGCCTTCTACTCCCCGAACTCGGGGCACGAGGCAGCCGAGGTCCCGGGTTCCGAAGCGGGTCCGGCGGAGGATTTCGGCGGCGGGCCGCCCGACCCGCCCCCGGCCCCCGAGGCGCCGCCGCGGGAGCCGCCCCCACTACCGGCGCCGCGCCGAGACCGCGGTGCCTCAAGGCGAGAGTAATCCGAAGACCTCCGCCGTCAAGCTCGTGGGCGCCTTGCCCAGGCGATCCCCGAGGGCGATCCCGCGCTCAGTGGGAAGCTTGCAGCCTGCGGATGTTCACGAACGACGCCGCGCGAGCGGACCAGTCGACCCCTCGGCCCCGAAGCGACTGGTAGCTGGTGATCCGCTCGCCGCTAGAAAGAACCAGGTTATGAATCCCGTGCCGGTCCAAACGGGGTCCGAGAATCGGAGCCATGAATCTCGTACTGGGCGCCACAGGTGGGATCGGTCATTGGACCACGGTGAGACTTGCGGAGCGGGGAGAGCCGGTACGGGTGCTCGTCCGCGATCCCGAGAAGTTTCGACGGTCGTGGCCTGAGGCGAAAGGGATCGACGTCGTCCGCGGTGACGCTCTGGTCGGAAGTGACGTCCGCGCCGCCGCGCGGGGCGCGACCACGATCTTTCACTGCGTAAACGTCCCGTATCCGGACTGGTCGACCCAGGCCCTACCGATGCTGTCCAACACCATCGACGCCGCGCGAGCGGCCCGTGCGAAGATCGTATTCCCGGGGAATGTCTACGTCTTCGGCCACGCGCAGAAGGAGCTCGTGGCGGAAGATCACCCCAAGGGCGCCCATTCCCGGAAGGGGCGAATCCGAGTCGAGATGGAGCGGCGCCTAGAGACGGCCTGGCGTCAGGAGGGCATCCCGTACACGATCGTGCGGTTCCCTGACTTCTACGGGCCCGACGTGGTAAACGAACTGTACCGTCCGGTCTTCGCCAATGCGCTCCGTGGCCGGGCGATGCCCTGGTATGGCAAGTTGGAAATCCCCTTCGAGTTCTCCTTCATCGAGGATGCCGCGCAAGCGTTGGTTCTGGCCGGCCTGGACCCAAGCACGTCGGGAGAGACCTACCATTTACCCGGATTCGAGATCACGACACCCCGGGCATGGCTCGCCAAGGTCGCTCAGACCGCGGGAACCAAGGCGAAGATCCGAGCCGTTCCCCGGGGGCTGATCATGTTGTACGGTCTCTTCAATTCCCAAGCCCGGGAGTTCCTCGAGATGCAGTACCTGCGTCGTGAGCGACTCATACTCGATGGTTCGAAGTTCCGCGCGAAGTTCGGCCGACTCGTCGCATCCTCGTATGACGATGGAATCCGAGCGACCTTGGACTGGTATCGCTCGCGAGAGGCCGGAACCTGACGTAGCGAAGCGAGCGAGGGAGCGGTCGCGCCTTTGCCCGATCGCGGAGTCAAGGAAGGATTTCGAGCACACCACTAGGGGTCTAGGGTCGCGGGGCCAGGCCGGCACTTTTCGGGAAATCGTTGGGTTTGAACGGTCGGGCGGTGACCCCCTCCGACGCTCCGATACTCGTGCGACCGGACCCGAGTTTTCGAGGGGGCGAGGGAACCCTCCCCGCACCTTAGGGCGGAGGCCACTGCCGTCCGCTAACCTCGGCGGGGCACCCTTCCGACTTTTCTCTTCTCACGGCTAGGGTTGCCCGGGCGAACGGGAAGATGACTCCGGAGGTCGACGCGGCCGCGCACATCCA
>JAKAWP010000079.1 GCA_021816955.1 Thermoplasmata archaeon | reverse complement strand
GGGGCCGAACCCGCTCAGCGACTCCCCCGCCCGAGCGTCCGACGGAACCTCGAGCAGTTCGGGCCGGCCATCGATGTCGGCCGCGAGGAGCATCCCTTCCGAGCGGACCTTGCGGATCGTCCGGGGCGCGAGGTTCGCGAGCACGACCACGCGTCGGCCGACAAGCGCCACGGGGTCGTAGTGGCCTTTCAGGCCGGCGACGATCGACCGCGGCGCTCCCTCCCCGAGGTCGACCCGCAGCGCGAGCAGCTTGTCGGCGTCGGGATGGGGCTCGGCGGCGACGACGACGCCGACCCGCAGGTCGAGCGGCGGGGGCACCGTCGCGGTCGGCGGGGACGGGAGCGGCGCGTCACCGGCCCGCTCGGCGGCGCGGGGCGTTCCGGCCTTCGGGAAGAGCGGACGGAGCTCGCCGATCGGTTGGCCGACCCGCGGCGGCTGAACGGCCGTTTCCCAGTCGTTCGGGCCGGGCGCGGGTTCGCCGAGCGCGCGAAACACCTCGGCCGAGGAGAACGGAAGGACGGGGCTGAGCCAGATCGCGAGCGCGCGGACGGTCCAGACCGCGTCGAAGAGGACCTCGGCGCGGCGCCGTGCGTCGGCCTGCCACGGCTTCGCCTCGTGGAACCAGCGGTTCGCTTCCCGGACCTCGGCGAGCGCGAGTTCGAGCGCCTCCTTCAGATGGACCGCCTCGTACTCGGCCGTGATCCGCTCGTGGGCGGCCCGAAGGCGCGCGGCGATCGGCCGCGACGCGGGGTCGGCGGACGGATCGCCCGGCGCCGGGATCTTCCCGCCTTCGCGCTCGCGGACGAGCACGAGGACCCGCTGCACGAGGTTTCCCCACTGGTTGGAAAGCACCTCGTCGTGCGCCTGCTCGAATTCGTCCCAGTCGAACTCGATGTCGTGGTGCTGGGGAGCGTAGAGGGCGGCGTAGAACCGGATCCGGTCGGGCGCGTAGCGCTCGAGGAGCGACGGGATGAACAGCGCGTCGCCGCCGGTGCGGGATTTCGAGATCTTGTCGCCGTCGACGCGCAGCCACTCGTTCGCCGGCACGTCGTACGGCAGCGCGAAGCCGCGCGCGCCGAGGAGCATCGCCGGCCAGAGGACGGTGTGGTGGAACTTGTTGTCCTTGCCGACGAAGTAGTACTGGCGCGTCCCCGAGTCGGCGTCCCAGAACTTCCGCCACGCCTCGGGCGCCCCCGCGGCGATCGCCCACTCTTTCGAGGCAGAGAGGTAGCCGACCAAGGCGTCGAACCAGACATAGAACCGCTTCGTCGGGTAGCCGTCGAGCGGGAGCGGAACGCCCCACGTGAGGTCCCGGGTGATCGGCGTCGGGTGGAGCCCGTCGGCGAGGAACTGCTCGGCGACGCGCCGGGTGCCGGCCCGCCAGTGCCGCTGCTCGCCGACCCAGCGGCCGAGCGGTTCGGCGAGCCGGTCGAGCTCGAGGTAGAAGTGCTCGCTCGGCCGGAACTCGATCGGCCCGCCGCAGAGCTGGCAGCGGGGCGACCGGAGCTCGGTCGGATCGAGCACGCGCCCGCACCGGTCGCACTCGTCCCCTCGGGCGCTCTCGAAGCCGCACTCCGGGCAGGTGCCGACAATGTACCGGTCCGGCCGGAACGTCGCCTCCGCGGGGCAGTAGGCGCTCGGCTCGGTCCGCCGGGCGATGTAGCCATTCTCGAGCAGGGCGAGGAAGAGCGCCTGGACCGTCGCCTCGTGGACGACCGTGTGGGTGTGGGAGTACCGGTCGAACGTGAACCCGAGCCGCTCGAACGCGGCCCGATTGACCGCATGGAACGACCGGGCCAGCGCCTCCGGCGCGACGTGCTCGCGCTCCGACCGAAGGAGGATCGGCGTCCCGTGCATGTCGGAGCCGGAGACGAACAACACCTCGTGGCCCCGCAGCCGGTGGAACCGGGCGAAGATGTCGCCGGGCAGGTAGGCGCCGGCGAGGTGGCCGATGTGGAACGGCCCGTTCGAGTACGGCCAGGCCGTGCCGATGAAGATGCGCGTCATGGGACGACCCGCGGTTCACCGCGGGCGTTCGCTTTACGCTTTGCGCCGGCGATCGGTCAGGGCCGCCGTTCGGGGGCACCGTTATGGGACCGCCGCGGCTGGCGGAGCCGATGGCCGCGGACGGCCCCCCGATGCGACGGCCGGTCGTCGCCGCCGCCGAGCGCGAGATCGGGGTGAAGCATCCCGTTCTCGGCCACGGGTTCGTCGTCCTTGTCGATTACATGGGCGACGACAGCGCGATCGTCCAAGCGGCGCGCGTGAGCTACGGCGCGGGGACGAAGAGCGTGCGGGACGACCGCGGGCTGATCCGCTACCTATTGCGCCACCGGCACACGACGCCGTTCGAAATGGTCGAGTTCAAGTTCCTCGTTCGGCTCCCGATCTACGTCGCCCGCCAGTGGATCCGCCACCGGACGGCGTCGGTCAACGAGTACAGCGCCCGCTACTCGATCGTGCCGGACGAGTACGAGCTCCCCCCGCCCGCGAGCGTCCGACGCCAGTCGTCCCGCAACCGCCAAGGCCGGGACGAGCCGCTCGACGCAGCGGTCGTGGAACGGTTCCGCGGCGAGCTCGCGCGCGTCGCCGAGGAGGCGTACCGGGCGTACTCCGACGCGCTCGCGGCCGGCGTCGCCCGCGAGACGGCGCGGGCGATCCTCCCCGTCGCGTACTACACGCAGTGGTACTGGAAGATCGACCTCCACAACCTGTTCCACTTCCTGTCGCTCCGGCTCGACCCCCACGCGCAGGAGGAGATCC
>JAKAWP010000078.1 GCA_021816955.1 Thermoplasmata archaeon | reverse complement strand
CTCTCCCGACCTTCCGCCGCAGGTCCGCACCGATGATGGGTACGTCCTCGAAACGGTGGATCTCAGCGCCGAGACTCGGGCCGCGTACGGACGGTTCAAGGAATCGGTCTGGCGGTCGTTCCACACACCGCTCGAGTACCACTTCCCGATCGCCGACTACGTCGGGTTCGCGGAGTACAACTTCCGGACGGCCGTGCGGCTGCTCGAACGAGCGGCGGAGTACGACGTCGTCTACGTGAACGATTTCCAGCAGATCCTCGTCGGCGGGATCGTGGGCTCGGCCGCGCCGGCGCTCCTGCGCTGGCACATCCCGGTCGATCTCAAGGGCTACCCGGAGCCCGTCCGCCGCTTTTTCGTGAAGTCGATGGAAGGGTTCGATGGGATCGTGGTCAGCACCCGCGCCGGGCTCGAGGAGCTCATCCGAGCCGGCTTCCATGGCCGGGCGTTCCAGGTGTACCCGTACATCGATCCGTCGACGCAGCGCAACGCGAGCGCGCAGGAGGTCGCGGCGCTCCGCAGCCGCTTCGGCATCGGGTTGAGCGACCCGATCGTGCTCGCGGTCGGCCGCATGGATCCGGTCAAGCGGCAGGACCTCCTCATTGAGGCGTTCGCGCGGGTGCGCCGTCGCCAGCCCACGGCCCGGCTCATGCTGGTCGGCGGCGGCAGCTTCTCGACGCGCACGGTCGATGCCGGTGCGGGGGCCAGCAAGGCCGAGCGCTGGCTCGACTATCTCGAGCAGAAGGTCCGAGAGCTGCGAGTCGATTCCGCAGTCATCTTCACCGGCTCGCTGAGCGACGCGGACCTTCAGACCGCCTATTCCACCGCCGAGGTCTTCGTCCATCCGGCCCCGTGGGAGGGGTTCGGCCTCGTGGGGGTCGAGGCCTGGTTCCACGACCTCCCGATCGTCGTGAGCCGCGGGGCGGGGATCTCGGAGCTCGTCGACGACGACGTGAACGGGTTCACCTATCCGCCCGGTTCCGTGGCGGCGCTCGCCCGGGCGCTCGACCAGCTGCTCGCCCACCCCGAGCTCGCCCGGCGGATGGGCGAGGCCGGCGCGCTGACGGCCCGGCGGTGCACGGTCCAACGCGCGGCGCCACGGCTCCGGGAGATCTTCGAGCGGGCGATCCGGATCTACACGTACAGCGGGCTCCGCGAGGGCAAGAGCCTCGGGGCGCGGTTGCGATGAGCCCGGGCCGCGCTCGGAGCGGTCCGCGGCCGAAGCGAACCGCACCGAACGAACCGGTCCGGGCGCTGACCTCCGACGTGTGGTACACGCTGCTCTATCTCCACGCCCCCGACCAGGTCCGGCTCGATCTGGCGCGTGTGCGCATCTGGTCCTCTCCGCTCGTCCGCGCCGGTCGCTCCCGAACGGAGGCGATCACGGCCGTGCGCGCGCTCGAGTCCTGGGCGGCCGCGGCCGAGGGAGAGGGATGGACCCCCTCCATCCCCGTCCAGGCGGAGCACCTCACCGAACGGACCGGGGTCCCGATCGATCCGGTCGCGATCGCCGACCGGCTCGACGCCCTCGTAGACCGTTTCCCGATCCGCGTCGCCCCGGGTGCGATCGCTACCCTCGCCCGGCTGCACGAGGCTGGGCTCCGGCTCGGGCTCGTGTCGAATCTGTTGCACGAGACGGGGGAGGGGCTGCGCCGGCTCCTTTCGCAGGTCGGCCTCCTTCCGTTCTTCTCCTGCGCGATCCTCTCCTCCGAGCATCCGTGGTCGAAGCCCCGACCCGAGCCGTTCCGTGCCGCCGTGCGGGCGCTCGGACGTCGGCCGGGCGAAGCGGCGCACGTCGGCGACCTCACCTACGACGTCCTGGGCGCTCGTCGTGCCGGTCTCTGGCCGATCCTCTACACGGGTCTCCACCGCTACGAACCGGCCCGCCTCGATGGGCTGACGAGGATTACCGATTGCAAGCTCAAGCGGGTCGCCCGCTGGGCGGACCTCCCGGACCTCCTCATCCACCGCCATTGACCGGGATGGCGGAGGAAGGGGCGAAACCGACCCCCTGCGTCGAAACCGCTCCCGAACGGATCACGATGGCCCGCGGTGGGACCGACCGGGCGGGGCGGTGGAACGGCGGACCCGACGCCGAGACCTCGGCACGGCGCGCGCTAGGTGTTCCGCGATCAATTCCTGGAGCACGGCGGCGTTCGAGTGCGCTCCGTCGCGCGCGGCATAGAGCAACGTGACCGGCCGGGTCGCCGCCTCCACCGCCAAGGCCGCGATCGCCGCCACGGGCCGCTCGAGTTCCCGTCGATATCGACGGCGGAACTCGGCGAATCTCGCCGGGTCGTGCCCGTACCAGGTTCGCAGCTCGGAGCTGGGAGCGAGCTCGGGCCGCCAGGCGTCGACCCGAGCCTTAGCCTTGGCGAGCCCGCGCGGCCAGAGCCGATCGATCAGGACCCGAAGCCCATCTTCCGGGGCGGCTTCCTCGTACACTCGCTTCGTTCGGATCATCGGCCGGCGCTCAGAAGTCGCCGTGCCTCATAATCTCACGCGGGCGGAGACCCCCCAACTCGTTGGGGGGAGGAAGCCCGCCACCCCTTCGGGCGGCCCACGGTTCTCGCCTTCAGGTCTCCCGCCCATAGCGGGCCACCGTCTCCTCGGAGACGTGTCCCACGGAGCCGACCCGCACGCTCGTCCTCTCCAAGTTCGAGTTCTGGGCCTTCGCTACGGAGCAGCCGAAGATGCTTCGGAACATCCTCCAGGAGATGGCCCACCGGTTGCGCGAGACCGATCGCTCCCTGAGCGAGTAACCGGCGCGGACGCCGGGGGTCCCGCTCGGGACTCCCGATATCGCCCCCCTTCG
>JAKAWP010000029.1 GCA_021816955.1 Thermoplasmata archaeon | reverse complement strand
CGATGTACGGGGTGACGAGTCCGTAGCGCATCTGCTCGTCGGTGAACCCGAGCTGCTTTCCGACGCGTTGGGGGAATTTTCCGTTCGGCTGGTGGAAGACGACGTGCCGGTACGACTTCGGCTCGGTCCCCGCTTCCGCCATCGTCCGGCGCGCGCACTCCGTCACGTGCCGGAAGTACGCGGGCTCCCCCGTGAAGCGGCCGCTGTGGCTCGGGTACCGCTGGCCTTCCCGCCGCCAGAAATCCGGGGTGTCGGTCGTGTACGAGAAGGTCGCGTTCACCCGGGCGATGACCTTCTCGCGGCCGAGGACGAACGCCGCGCCGCCCGCGCTCGCGGAGTACTCGAGCGCGTCGCCCGGCGCCCCTTGGCTCGTGTCCGAGCCGATCGCGACGCCGTAGCGAATCATGCCGGCCCCGACCAGCCCGAGGCACGTCTGGATCGCCGCCGTTCCGGCCTTGCACGCAAACTCGAAGTCGGCGGCCGTCAGGTTCGGAGTGGCGCCGACCGCCTGAGCCACGACCGTCGCCGTCGGCTTCACGGCGTACGGATGCGACTCCGATCCGACGTAGATCGCTCCGATCTGCTGCGGGTCGATCGCCCCCCGGATGAGCGCCTGGCGGAGCGCTTCCGTGGAGATCGTGATCGTGTCCTCGTCCGGAGCCGGGACGCTCTTGCGCACGATGTTGAGCCCTTGCCCCATCGCGGCCCCGTCCGCTCCCCAGACTCGACCGATCTCGTCCGGCGTGATTCGATACCGCGGCACGTACGTTCCGTAGCTCACGATCCCTGCGTCCATCGACGGTTCCTCGGTTGCCTCCTAGACCCGCTCGAGCCGCTCCAGGATCGCCGGAGCCTCCAGCAGGGTCGTGAGGAGAGGAATCCGCTCGACCTCGCTCAGGCGGATGGCGAGCGGGTCGACCCGCCCCGGATGGGCGAAGACGACCGCCGCGGGCTTGAGCGGGTGGGCCCGCACGGCGACCATCGGGGAGCGGCCGTACTTGACGTTCGCGAAGACGAGCGCCCGCTGGGTCGTCCAGCCGAAGACTTCGGCGTAGCGCGTCGCGTCGATCGACAGGATGGCGCGCGGGGCGTCGAGCAGCGTGAACCCGTGGATGTCCCGATGCAGATCGACCCGGCTCACCGGCTTCGCCTCGATCCGGTCCGCGAACGAGCGAAGCGAGAGGGCGACGGCGAACTCCTTCAACCCGAGGATCCCGTCCGACGGGAGGTGCTGGCCGAGCCGCTGCCCGATCCGGTGGCCCCGCTCTTGGTCGATGGCGAGGAGCGCATCGATGTACCGTCGGATGAAGGCGGCGCCGGGGCTCGTCCGTCGCTCGCTCTCGTAGTCGCTCACGACCGACGGCACCGTGTCGAGGGCCCGCGCCAGATCGCGTTGGGAGACGTCGAAGTCCTCGCGCCACTTGCGCAGCGTCCGGCCGGGGTGCGGGCTCACCACGACCTCCCCCGCCATCTTTTCGCGCAGGTCGACTTCCACGAGGGGACGGAGTCGGTGCCCGGTATAAAGCCGTGGCGGCGGTGTCGGTGACCGGGCTCGACAGTTGCCGACCGGGCGTCGAGGGCGTGGACCGGGCGAGACTCTCCGGACGACGGGGGCCCCGCCGTCCCTTTGAACTCGCGACCTCTACCTTGCCAAGGTAGCGATCTTCCGCTGATCTACCGGCCCACGGCCCGCCGAAACCGACGCACCATCGACTTTAACGGTTGTGCCGCCGCGGGCGGGCGGCGAGGCGGAGCATCGCCGGGAAGTAGAATAGCCGGACGACGAACGTGTCGAGGACGAGCGAGATCGCGAATGCGATGCCGAGCTGGGTGAGGAAGCCGAGCGGCTGGAGCGCGAGCGAACCGAGGGAGACGGCCAGGATCAGCCCCAGGCTCGTCACGACGGCGCCGGAATGCCCGATTCCCCGAGGGATCGCGAGCTCCGCCGGGGCCGATTGGCGCTCTTCGCGGACCCGGGAGAGGATGAAGACGGTGTAATCGTTGCCGAGCGAAACGAGGATGACGAACAAGATGACCGGGATGAGGTAGATCAACGCCTGGTGGAGCAGGTAGGTCGTGATCCCGTAGAGCAGCACGGTCGTGGCGGTGATCGACAAGAAGACCCCCGAGAGAGAGATCAGCGGGTCGCTGATCGACCGGAACGCCACGCCGAGGACGACCCCGATCAGCACGACGATCAGGAGCTCCAACTCGGGGTAGAGGTAGCTGTTCTGGGCCCGTTGGTCGACCGTCGCCGCCGCGGCCCCGCCGACGACCCATCCCGGATGCGACCGCAGCGACGCGACAAACGACGCCCCGGCGTCGGTGAACGGGTTGGTCGACGAGTAGACCACCCAGTACGCCCACGTGCCGTTCGCGAAGACGAACGAGGTGGCCCCGGAGACGATCGCCCCTTCCGCCGTGGCGTTCGTCAGGTTCGTGCCGAGCGCGAACGGTCCGGCGACCCGGGTCACGGTCGCGGTCCCGTAGATCGCCTGGGCCACCGCATGGAGCGACGCGATCGCCCCGGAGGAAAGCGAGCCGTTCGGCGACAGATAGCCCGAACCGTTGTGGACCAGGACGTAGGTCGGGTAGAGGAGGTTGGAGCCGAACGCTTGGACGGCGGCGTTCAGCGTCGCGACGCTCGGGTACGACGCGGGCAACCCTTGGGTGAGGTCGTAGGTGGTCGGGGCGGAGAGCGCCCCGACGATCGTCGGGACCCCGACGATGAGAACGACCGCGAGGACGACGCCCTTGCGCCGGACGGCCCAATCGGCCGCCCGATAGAACGGAGACCGCTCGATCGGCCGGGGCGACGACGCTCGACGGGAACGGAGGAAGAGCCGCGGGCCGAGGACGAGCAGCAGGACCGGCAGGAGCGTCGCGACCGCGATCCCCACCAGGAGCACGTTGAGGAAAAGGACCGGCCCCCACGTCTGGGTCCCCGGGAGAAAGTACAACGCCCCCAATCCGGCCGCCACGGTCACGGCGCTCGTCAGCACCGCGGGCCCGGCCGTCTCGGTCGCCGTGCGCACTGCGCTCGCATGATCCCGACCGGCCAAGAGCTCCTCTCGGTAGCGGTAGACGATGAACACCAGAAAGTCGGTCGCGATTCCGAGGACCACGGCCTCCTGCACGTACGTGACGAGGTAACTGACCGGACCGAGGAATAGCGCGGTCAGCCAAATCGCGAAGTAGCCGACCAGCGTGCCGAGGACGACGAAGAGCAGCGTGAGCAGCGGGGCGATCCACGAGCGCAGGGTGAGGGCTACCATCCCCGCCAGAAAGACGAAGGTCAGCGCGAACAGGAACCCTTCCGCGGACGTGGCGGCTTGGGTGTCGTAGGAGATCGCGCCGTTTCCCGTCACACCCGCGGCCGGCCCGAAGAAGGTCGTGGCGAGCAAACGGACCTTCGGCGTGGCCGCCTGCGCCGGATAGAAGTTGTCCGGTCCGCGGAAGCCGTCCGTCACGTTGAACGTCACGAACAATAGCGTTAACGACCCGTCCGGAGCGACGAACTGGGAGCGCAGGGCGGTGGGGGCGGAGCTCCAGCCGTACGCTTGGACGTAATTCGTCCCGCCGTCCCCGGCGGCGAGGAACGCCGTGACGAGCTGGCTCGAGAATGGGATCCGGAACGCCGCGAACGTCGCGTTGAGGCCCGCCGCGGTGGCGCGCGTTACATTGGTTCGATACGTCACTACGTTCGACGCCCGGAGGGTGATCGAGAGCCGGAACGCCTCCAGGGGGGTTTGACCGAAGTAGGCGGGCGCGGTCGAGGCGACCGCCCGGTTCACGAGCTCCGCCGGTGGTACGGTCGACGAGAAATTCGCGAGCAGCCAGTCGCGGAAGGCTAGGTCATAGCCAAACATCTGGCCCGACGAATTCGTGAAGGTTCCGTTGATGGTGGCGCGGTCGGCCGGGGTCCAATTGGCGAGGAACGCGGCCGGGAAACCGTAGACCGCGAAGCTGGTTTCGCGAAAGGCGGTGTAGTTGGCGGCGATCGTCGGTCGAAGCGGCTCGTAGACCGAATCCAACAGGGTCGCAAACTCGCCGCACACCGACTGGGTGGAGTTGTAGTACGAGAAGTCGCTCTGCGCGACCCCGCTCGCGAAGGCGAGTTCCCGCTGGCAGAGCGCCGAAGCGTTCGACCCCGGGGGCGCGGCGACGATCAATGTCGACAGTTCGGGGTGAACACTGGCGAGCAGCTGCTGCGCCTGCGCGGATTGGCTGCCCGGAATCCCGGCCGAGGAGGTCGAGTAGTTGATCGACTGCAGGTAGAGCGTGGCGATCGGCACGAGGGCGACGAACGCGACGATCCAGACCAGGAGAACGAGCTTCGGGTGGCCGAGGATCGTCGCCGAGAACCGACGGACGGCCGGCGAGGAGAGGCTTCGGACGGCCATCGAATCGAGCCGCGCGAGCCCGGCTTCCCGCTATAACGTTGGCCTCGTCGGAACGGGTAGAGTCGTTCGGACAACGCTTATGGCGAGGGCCGGTCTATCGAACCCGAATGTCCGAAGAGCGATCCCGAGAGCCGCTCGATCTTCTCATCCAGAGCACCGGCGACCTCCTGCGCCCCGAGGAGCTCGTGCGCGAAGCGACCCGGGAGATTGTCAAGGACGAGATCCGCCGCCACCTCGAGAAGACACTGAAGGAGGACCCGACTCTCGACCACGACTTGCGAGAGGCGGTCCGCGACCTTCTCGAGGCTCGGGCGCGGGAGTACGCCGCGGTGGCGAGGGTGGCGGCGCTCACGGCCCGGCTCGGGATCACGTCGCTGCCGGCGTCGGTGCGCCGGAGCCTGACGCGCGAAGTGCTCGAGCTGTTCACGAGGGAGCTCGGCGATATCGGCGAGCGGTCGTTGTAGGCGGGCGGGGTCCGGGCCCGCCCGGACGCGCCAGCCGTTCGACGAGCTCGCGCACGCCACGGACGAGCGCGCGAGCATCGGAACGATCGTTGTAGAGGTGGAACGACGCGCGGACGTTCCCGACCAGCCCGCGCCGGTGATACCAGCTCTGGACGCAGTGGCGGCCCGAGCGCACCAACACCCGTTGCGCCTCGTCCAAGAACAGCGCGGCGTCGTGCGGGTCGACCCCGTCGATCGTGAACGCGTAGATCGACGGTCGCTCGTCGGGATCGGAAGGCCCGAGCACGTGCACGCGTCGCTCGTCCATCAGTTCCTCGGTGACGAGCCGGTTCACCGTCCGTTGGCGATCGACGATCTCCTCGACGCCGACCCGTCGGAGGTACGCGATCGCCTCCGCCAGGCCGAGGACGCCCGCGTAGTTCTGAAGACCCGCTTCGAGGCGGTACGGGATCTTCCGCAGCGCGAAGCCGGTCTCGCTCGCCCACTCGACCGTCTCCCCGCCCAGCGTCAGGGGCCGGAGCGCCTCGAGGGCGGTCGGGGAGCCGGTCAAGAGTCCGGTCCCCGTCGGCCCGAGCATCTTGTGACCGGAGGCGGCGTAGTAGTCGATCGACCATCGGTCGACCTCGACGCGGTGGTGGGAGGCCGCCTGCGAACCGTCGACCAGGACCGGCGTGTGGTGGTCGTGCGCGATCTCGACCAGCTCGCGGATGGGCAGCGAGCGCCCGTCCAAGTTCGACGTGTGGAAGACGCTGACGAGGCGGACCGGCTGATGCCAGAGCGCCTGAAACGCGTCGGGGTCGAATCGACCGTCATCGCGCAGCCGGAGGAACACGAGCCGCGCCCCGAGCTCCTTCGCCCGCCGGAGCCAGACGACCAGGTTCGAGCTGTGCTCCTGATCGGTCAGCACGATCCGGTCGCCGCGTCGGAGCGGTAAGCCGTGCGCCACGACGTTGATCGCTTCGGTGGTGTTCCGCTGGAAGGCGACCGCGGCCGGCTCGCGCACCCCGAACCAGCGGGCGACCTCCGCCCGCGCCCGCTCGTAGCGCGTACCGACCTGCTCGCTCCAGCGGTGGAGGCTGCGCCCCGCACATCCTGGGTAACGCTCGTAGTACTCCCGCATCGCCCGCAGCACCGTCCGCGGCACGAGCGTCATGCACGCCGAGTCGAGGTAATGGACGGTCGGCGCGCGGGCGAGCGCCGGAAAATCCGCGCGCGGCGAGCGAGCCGTCATCGGGCGAGCCGTTGGAGGCCTTCGGCGCCCGCGAGTAGCGTTGCGGCGCCGTACACGAGCGCCTCGTCGGGGGGAGCAAACGTCCCGCTGTGGAGGGAGGCGGTGCGCGTCGGTCCGCCGACCCCCAAGAAGACGAACGTTCCCGGACGCTGTTCGAGGTAGCGGGAAAAGTCCTCGGCACCCATGAACGGCTCGGCGAGCGCGATCGCCCGGTCCCGGCCGAGCAGTCGGGCGAGAGCGCTCGCGACCGCGTCCGTCGCCGCGGGATCGGTCCAGAGGGCCGGATACCCCGGGCGATAATCGATCGTCACTCGCGTCCCCGCGGCCCGGGCGAGGTGGCGGAGGCGCGACCGCAGCGCGCGCTCGACGAGAGTGCGCGTCGCGGGCTTGAACGTCCGAACCGTCCCTTCGAGCCGGACCTCGCCCGGGAGGACATTGTGACGGGTTCCCCCGTGGATCGACCCGACGCTGACCACGACGGGATCGACCGGATCGCGGAGCCGGCTCACGATCGGCTGGAGTCCGCAGACGATCTCGGCCGCCGAGAGGACGGCATCGGGCCCCCGGTGAGGATATGCCGCGTGACCGGCCGTTCCTCGAACCCGCACGAAGAACGCATCGGCTGCCGCCATCAGGGCGCCGGATCGGTAGCCGACCGAACCGAGCGGCAGGGACGGCTCGACGTGCTGGCCGAAGACGTAATCGACGTGCGGATCTTCAAGGCATCCCCGCTCCAAGAACGGGAGGGCGCCTCCGCGCTCTCCTTCTTCTTCCGCCGGTTGGAAGATCAGTTTCACCGGACCCGGGAGGCGATTCCGCTGGCGCTCGAGGATCGCCGCCGCCCCGAGGAGCGAGGCCATGTGGACGTCGTGGCCGCAGGCGTGCATGCGGCCCGGAACCTCCGAGCGGAACGCGAGTCCCGTCTCCTCGGTGACCGGAAGACCGTCCATATCGGCCCGCAGCGCGACGCACGGACCCAGGCCGGCCCGATCCTCTCCGATGACGCCGAGGACCCCGGTGAACCCGGGATAGCGGATCGTCCGGACGCCGATCGACTCTAGCGCGCGGACGATCGTCTTCTGGGTTTCGTGTTCGTCGTTCGAAAGCTCGGGGTGCCGGTGGAGTTCGTGGCGCCATCGGGCCATCCAGCGGAGCGACTGCTTCGCTTCCCGGAGCCACGACGGACGTCGTTCGGGCACGCCACCGGGATTCGTCGGAGCTTAAGGTAGTTCTCGGGCGGACCGCCGGTTCAGGATGGCATCGCTTCGGATGGCGCCGGCCCATGACGGGTCGGTCGCGCGGTCGCGTCGGTCCGGCTCCGTTTCGGCCGACGGAGTTCGGCGACCCGCAGCCGGCCGATCGACCAGGTCCGTCGCGATCGGAAACGCCGAAGGAACGACGCCCATTCTCGGTCGGTGATGCGACGAACTCCCGGCGGGGACGATCCGGTGACGCTCACATACGCGCTCCCCCGATCCCGGAGGATCCGGAGCAGGTCGTCGGTCGCCCTCCGTCGCTGGGAGAGGCAGCAGAGGGTGTTGCGGCTCAGCACGAAGTCGACCGAACGGTCGGGAATGAACGGAGAGCGACCGCCCTTTGCGAGGCCGATGACAACTCTCGGTCCGAGACGGTTCCGGGCGATCCACCGCCGAAGCGGGCCGAGGCGCCGGGGCGACCGGTCGCTGGCGTACACCCGTCCCCGCGGCCCGACCGCTCGCGTCAATCGCTTCGTGTAGGTGCCCGATCCGCACCCGAGATCCGCGACAACGTTCCCCGGACGAACGAGCCTTCGGATCGCCCGGTCGACGTCGTGATCGAGGCGCTGACTGAAGCTCTCCGCACACGCCCGACAGCAGAACCAGTGGGCGCTCCCGGAGAGCTGGATACGGACCGCTTCGGCGCCCGTCGCTCGGCATCCGCAACCCTCGTCGCACCAACGACCGTGCGCCGCGGGGTTCGCCCCGGTTCGTTGAACCGAGGCCAATGCCGACCCTGGTCGTCTCATATTGGACTCGCCGATCCTTCCTCGCACCGATTGGGAGTATCTAAGTGAACCGCCCTCGCGAGTTCTCGCCTCCGGGGCAGCGCGGGGCGAGCGGGCGGCGTTGGGCAGCGCGATATGGCTGCCCCAACGATTGGCGATTAGATTCTCTGACCGATTCAGGGGGCGGAAGCGCCGATAGTTATGTTTTTATACAAGTGCAGTCCTTCTTCTGATGTAAAACCGACACCTTGAGGGTCGGTCACCAGGAGAAGGCATATGTCGAAAATCATCGGGATCGACCTCGGAACGAGCAACTCGGCGGCGGCTGTCTTGGAAGGCGGTCGACCGGTCCTGATTCCGAGCGCGGAAGGGACCACGGTAGGCGGCGGCAAGGCGTTCCCCTCGTACGTGGCGTTCACCAAGGACGGCCAGCTGATCGTCGGGGAGCCGGCCCGTCGACAAGCGATCTCGAACCCGGAAGGGACGGCCACGACGTTCAAGCGAAAGATGGGGACGGACTACAAGTACCGGATCTTCGGGAAGGAGTACACGCCCCAGCAGCTCTCCGCTTTCCTGTTGCAAAAGATCAAGCGGGATGCGGAGGCGTTCCTCGGAGAGAAGGTAGAGAAGGCCGTCGTCACGGTTCCCGCGTACTTCAACGACAATCAGCGTCAAGCGACGAAAGACGCGGGCGCGATCGCCGGTCTCGACGTCGTCCGGATCATCAACGAGCCGACGGCGGCGTCCCTCGCCTATGGGATCGACAAGGCCGGCAAGAACCAGAAGATCCTCGTCTTCGATCTCGGCGGGGGAACGCTCGACGTCACGTTGATGGAGTTCGGCGACGGCGTCTTCGAGGTGCTCAGCACGAGCGGCGACACAGCGCTCGGCGGCACGGACATGGACAACGCGCTCACGGAGTACATCGCGAAGGAGTTCGAGAAGGAATCCGGCGTCAACATCCGCACCGACAAGATGGCGATGCAGCGGGTTCGCGACGCCGCGGAGAAGGCGAAGATCGAGCTGTCGTCGACGCTGGAGACGTCGATCAACCTGCCGTTCCTCACGGCGACGCACGAGGGGCCGAAGCACCTGGCCCTGAAGCTGACCCGCGCCCAGCTGGAGGAGCTCGTCCGCCCGACGATCGAGCGCTGCCGGGCGCCGGTCGAGCAGGCGCTCAAGGACGCGAAGCTGTCGAAGAACGACATCGATCGCATCGTGCTGGTCGGAGGGCCGACGCGCATGCCGATCGTCCAGCGCTTCCTAGAGCAGACGATCGGCCGCCCGATCGAGCACGGCGTCGACCCGATGGAGTGCGTGGCGATGGGGGCGGCGATCCAAGGGGGGGTCTTGGCCGGCGAGGTCAAGGACGTCCTGTTGCTCGACGTCACGCCGCTCTCGCTCGGTCTCGTGACCCTGGGTGGCGTCTTCACCAAGTTGATCGAGCGCAACACGACGATCCCGACCCGCAAGAGCCAGATCTTCACGACCGCGGCCGACAACCAGCCGTCCGTCGAGATCAAGGTCTACCAGGGCGAGCGACCGCTCGCGGCCGACAACGTGGAGCTCGGGTCGTTCCTGCTCACGGGAATCCCTCCCGCTCCCCGGGGGACGCCCCAGATCGAGGTGACGTTCGACATCGACGCGAACGGCATCCTGAACGTCTCGGCCAAGGACCTCGCGACCGGGAAGAAGCAGGGGATCACCATCACCGCCTCGAACAAGCTCTCCAAGGAAGAGGTCGACCGGATGGTCAAGCAGGCCGAGCAGTTCGCCGAGCAAGACCGCCGTCGGGCGGAGCTGATCGAAGCGAAGAACCGGGGCGAATCGCTCGCCTATGAGGCTGAGCGGCTCGTCAAGGACGCCAAGGAGAAGCTCACCGCCGACGAAACCGCGCGCGTCGAGGAGAAAGTGAAGGCGTTGCGGGAGACGCTCGGCCGGAGCGCGGCAACGCTCGCCGACGTCCGCGCCGCGACGGACGCCCTCACGGCCGCCCTGCACGGCATCGCGGAGAAGCTGTACAAGGCCGGCGCGACGCCCCCGGGGGGCAGCGCGACCGACAGCGAGCAACCCAAGGCCGGAGGCGGGGCGAGCGAACCGACCGGGGAAGGTGGCGGCACCGGCGCCGGGCCGGTCGAGGCGGACTTCAAGGTCGTCGACTCCGAGCCGGGCCGTGAGGAAGGTTCGCCGTAGACGCGAACCCTAGCGGGCGCGGGTCGCGCCGGACCTGTCCGATGGACGGATCGGCGGGCGGGGCCAACGGCCCCGGTCTATAGGTCCGTCATATCGAAGGTCGGGGTGGATCAATCGGTTCGAGCCGGCCTGCTCGAGGACGTGGGCCGTCCACCCCGCGGTCCGCGCCAGGGCGAACGCCGGGGTAAACAGGTCGGGTTCGAGGCCGGCCGTTTCGAGCACGATCGCCCCGTAGAAGTCGACGTTGGTGTAGACCCGGCGTCCCGGATGCGCGGCGGAGAGCGCCGACACCGCCGCCCGTTCGACCGCCTCGGCGATCTCGAGTCGTTCACTCCCGTGCGCGACGCGGCGGGCGAGGTCGTGGAACAGGACGGCCCGAGGGTCTTCCACGCGATAGATCCGATGCCCGAACCCCGGGAGGCGTTCCCCGCGGGCCAACGCCTCCCGCACGACCGCTTCCGCCCGTTCCGGTCCGCGGACGCGATCCAGAAACGCGCTCACCTCACGCGGCGCTCCGCCGTGCAGCGGTCCTTTGAGCGCCGAAATGGCGGCGACAAACGCGCTCGCTAGATCGCCGCGGGCGCTGACGACCGTCCGCAGGGCGAGCGTGGACGGATTCATCCCGTGGTCGGCGAGGAGGACGAAGTACGTCTCGAGCGCCTCGACTCGCCTCGGCTCCGGCTCGGTGCCCGTCAACGCGTAGAGGAAGTTCGCGACGTGCCCTAGATCGTCCCGCGGAGGAGGGGGCGACGTGCGCCGGCGCCGATGGGCCGCCGCGGCTACGACGGTGGGGCCGAGCGCCACGAGAGGGTACGCCTCGTCGAGGGTGGGCGGATAGCGGGCCACGGACGGACTGAGCGCCGACCACACCGTCCGCAGCGCGTCCAGCGGGGTCTGATCGGGCGGTAGCGCGTCCAGAACCCCGCGGACGAAGGCCGGCCAACCCCGACCATGCCGCAAGGCCCGGTCAATCTCCGGGGACGGATCGGCCGAGGGGGGATCGCCGAAGATCAGCAGGTGCATCACCGACTCATACGGCACCGTTCCGGCGAGTTCGGAGACGTCGAATCCCCGGTACGCCAGCCGGCCCCGCTCCCCGTCCACCATCGTGATCGCGGTCGACCCCATCACCACCCCTTCGAGTCCGTCCGTCCGTGGGTCGGCCGTGGTGCTCGGCATCGTCCGTCGAAAGAGCCGGAGTCGATAACGGTGAGGGCCCGATCCCCGCCATCGACCCGGTCCGCGCCGAGCGGCTCGGCGCCGCGCTCGATCCCGAGCCCCGGCGCACGGAGCGGAGACCGGTCGGCTCGGTGGCAACCGACAAAGGTTAAGCGAGCATTCCGGGTCGACCGCCTCGTGAGCGACAGCCCGCTCCAATCGCTTCAGCGCCTCATCGGCCAATCGGTGACCGTGCAGCTCAAGGACGGGCGGCTGTTGGATGGGCGGCTGGTCGGGTTCGACGACCACATGAACGTGGTGTTGGAAGCGGCGGGGGAAGCGATCGGCGAAACGCGGCGCCACCTCGGCCGGGTCATCGTCCGCGGGTCGAACATCGTTCGGTTGAGCGTCCCGGTTCCGGGGGCGGCGGCGCGAGCGTGACCGCGGAACCGACGCCCACCGCCTTCGCGACGACGAGGCGGGATCGGATTTCGGCGGAAGAGCTGGCCGCACTCCGCTGGCTCGCCCGCGAAGGCGCGGACCGGCGGGCGGTACGGACGACCTCCCGCGAGGTCGGCGAGGCGATCGGGGTGAGCCAGCAGGCCGCCGACCGGTACCTTGTGCGGCTCGAGCACCGCGGGCTCCTCACCCGCTCGCTCGCGGCGCGGCGCCAATCGGTCCGACTCACGGCCGACGGCCTCTCGGTGTTGCGCGCCGAGTACCTCGCGTACCGACGCCTGTTCGAGGGCCCGACGCGCCTGGCCCTCTCGGGCGCGGTCGTGAGCGGGCTCGGCGAGGGTCGTTATTACTTGAGCCAACCGGGTTACGTGCTGCAGTTTGCCGAGCGGCTCGGCTACACGCCGTACCCCGGGACCCTCAACGTGAAGGTGACCGGCGAAGCTCAGCGGCTCGCCGAGGCGATCCGGGGACTCGACGGCGTCCGGATCGATGGGTTCCAAGCGAACGGTCGGACGTTCGGCGGAGCGGTTTGCCTTCCTGCGACCCTGAACGGCACTCCCTGCCACCTCATCCGGCCGGACCGGACCCACTACGCAGATGTGCTCGAGTTCATCTCCGTCGAGCGGTTGCGGGATCGCTTGCGCCTCGAAGACGGGTCGATCGTCGAGATCGCGGTAGAGGAGCGGTAGCGATGCCGTCGGTGGCTCGGGACGTGGCGGCGGCGCGCCGACCCTCCCCGGCGCCGCCCGAAGCGGCTCGGCAACCGGTCAACTGCTGGCGGGAGCCGGAGTCGTTGGGGGGCGAGCGGGTACCGGCGTTCGTCGTGATCCTGCGGACCCGCGGCTGCTACTGGGCCGACCTCAAGGGGTGCTCGATGTGCGGGTACGCGAAGGACACGCTGGGCCGTTCCGCGTCGCCCCACGAGCTCCGTCAGCAGATCGACTGGGCGCTCCGCCAGTATCGCAACGAGCCGTACGTCAAGGTCTACACCTCCGGTAGCTTCCTCGACGACCGGGAAGTCGACCCGTCGAGCCGCGAGGCGGTCGCCACGGCGTTTCGCGGCCGAGCCCGCCGTCTGCTCGTCGAAACGCTGCCCGAGTTCGCCACGGCCGAGACCCTCGCGCCGGTCCGCGAAGCGTTCGGAGGCGAGGTGGAAGTCGCCATGGGGCTCGAATCCGCCGACCCGACCGTGCTGCTCCAGTTCGTGAACAAGGGATCCCCGCCGGACGAGTACTTCGCCGCGGCGGACCGGGTCCGTTCGCTCGGCCTGCGGGCGAAAGGGTACTTGTTGCTCAAGCCGCCCTACCTCACCGAAGCCGAAGCGATCGACGACGTCGTCCGTTCGGTTCGGGCCGCTCGGGACCGCTTCGACACGCTGTCGATCAACCCGGTCCACATCCAGAACGGGACGGTGGTCGAGTGGTTGTACCGCCGGCGGCGCTATCGGCCGCCGTGGCTGTGGAGCGTCGTCGAGGCGCTCCGCCGGGGCGCCGAAGTCCGAGGAACGGCCCGGCTCGTCTCGTTCCCCACGGCCGGCGGACTTCCGCGGGGCCCCCACAACTGCGGGCGATGCGATCCCGAAGTGCTCCGGGCGATCGAGACCGCCTCGCTCGACCAGCGGTTCGACGGCTTGGACGCGTTGAGCTGTCCGTGCCAGGAAGTCCATCGGGCGCGGAAGGCGCTCGAGCCGTTGGGGGTGGAAGCCTGACGGAGCGATCCGTTCTTTCGGTCCCGCCCGGCACGCTCGAATCGATCGTCGCGTTTCTCCGGCGAGAAGCCCTCGCGCCGCCGAACGACGGAGTGGTGGTGAACCTGTCGGGCGGGATCGACAGCGCCCTGGTCGCGCGCCTCTCTCGGGACGCGCTCGGGCCGGACCGCGTCCTCGGCCTTTTGTTGCCGGACGCTCGGCATCCGACCGCCCTTCTCGAAGAGACGGCCGCCTACGCGGAGGAACTCGGCATCGAGCACCGGACGATCCCGATCGACCCGATCGAGCGCGCGTTCGTCGCGGCGCTCCCCGCGACCCGGGACCGGGTCGACCTCGGCAACGTGAAGGCGCGGATCCGGATGACGATCGCCTACGCCTGGGCCCGGCCGCTCCGCCGATTGGTCGCCGGGACGGGCAACCGCAGCGAGCTCGAGCTCGGGTACTTCACGAAGTACGGCGACGGCGGGGTCGACTTGCTTCCGATCGGCGGGCTGTACAAGACGCAGGTTCGCGCCCTCGCGCGCTCGCTCGGGCTCCCGAAGTCGATCCTCGACCGTCCGCCGACCGCCGGCCTCTGGGAGGGGCAGACCGACGAGGGCGAGCTCGGACTAGCGTACGAGCAGATCGACCGGGTCCTGAACGCTTTCGCCGACGGAGTGAGCGACGCGGACGCCGCACGGTCGACCGGAGTCCCCGTCGACGATGTCGCGCGCCTTCGCACTCGCCAGCGCGACTCGGCCCACAAGCGTCGCCTCCCGCCGATTCCTCCGCCGAACCCCTAGGCGCGTTCGCGCCCGGTCGGGCTCGACCAACCTTTTACCACCGAACGTCTCCCGCCCGGGCGCCATTCGGAGCCGACGATGGATCGGGCGACCTACCAGCGGCTGTACGACCAGCTCGCCACGATGGACGATGTGCGGCGGTTGACGCGGGAGGAGCACTGGGACGAAGAGCTGCTCTTCGTGATCCACACGCACCGGGTCACCCGGGACGCGACGCGGCGGTTCTACATCGTGAAGCGCCAGGCGCCTAAGCTCGCCGCCCAGCACCGGCGCGGCCGCTCGCTGCTCGAGATCGCGCGGGAGTGGAAGTTCCCGCCGGTCCTCATGGGACAGATCCTGCTCGGCGAGCTCGGCGTACCCCGCCGCCAGATCTGGCAGACGTTCCTCCACCCCGAGACGGCGTCGACGCCGGCCCTCCGCCGCGAGGTGGAGCGCTTGCTCGAGGCCGACCCGATCTACTCCCCGCGGGGCATGGAGCTCCAGCGGGAACGCGGCCGGAAGGGCGAGGAACGGCTGCACTCGTGGCTTGATCGGCACGGGATCGGATATCGGACCGAACAGGACCTCCGGGGAAAGTTCACGAAGACGCCGGATGCCCTGTTGGACGAGCCGATCGTCTTTCTCGGCCAGAAGATCTCCTGGATCGAGAGCAAGGCAAACTTTGGCGACGACGTCGAGCTCCGCAAGAACCTGCGCCGCCAGTTGGGCCCGTACACCCAGCTGTTCGGCGAGGGGGCGGTCGTCTACTGGTACGGCTTCGTCGAAGGGGCGGAGTCGCCCCCCGGCATTCTCCTGTGGGACGGGCCGACGATCGAGTCGCTCACCCCGACGGTCCCCACGAAGAGCGCGGCCGCTCCTGCTGCTCGCCCGAAGTGAGATCGCGCACGACCACGACCCCGCGGGCGAGCTCCCGCGGCCCGACGAGCGTGGCGGTCCGGGCGCGTCGGGCCGCCTCCTTGAGCTGGCGCGATAGCGACCGGCCGAGAAGATCGAGGTCGGCCGACCGGCCGGCGGCCCTCAGCTCGGCCGTGAGGCGGAACGCCTCGGGAACCATCTCGCTCGTCACCGCGACGACGTACGTGTCGAGAAGCGGCTCTCCGTCGCCCCAGCGGCCGGCGGCCCTCAGCAAAAGCTCGAGCGTCTGATCCCCGATCGCGAGCCCGACGGCCGGCGTCGGCGGCCCGCCGTACCGCTCGATGAGATGGTCGTACCGTCCGCCCCCGAAGAGCGCGCGGCCCGATTGTTCGGGGTCGAACGCCTCGAAGACGGTCGACGAGTAGTAGGCGAGGCCTCGCACGACCGTGAGGTCGATCGCGAGCCGATCGGAAAACCCGAGCCATCCCGCCAACTCGGCGAGCCGCCGGAGCCGCTCGATCCCCTGGCGGCCCTCCGCGTCGAGGTCGAGGCCGGCGAGTCGGTCGAGCAGCGGTCCGACTTCGGTTCCCGCGGGCGCGCGCGCCGTCGCGTCGAGCAGGCGGAGCAGCTCTCCGCGTCGGGGCCCGTTGTCGATCCCGGCGTCCTGGAGCCCCGTCTCCACGGCCGAGCGCGAGAGCTTCCGGAACTGGTCAACAATCCGAAAGTACCGGTCGCGATCGCGCGCCCCGAACGCCCGCGCGATCGCCTCGGTGAGCGGGCGGTCGTTCACTCGGAAGACGTACCGTCCTTGGGCGCCCGCGGCGTCGAGAACGAGCGAGGCGGCGTGGAGGAGGTCCGCTTCGGCCTCGACGCCGGGCACTCCGAGGAGGTCCAAGTTGAACTGAGAGAACTCGCGGGTCCGTCCGGCTTGGGGCTCCTCGTAGCGCCACAGCTTCGAGACGGTGAACCACTTGACCGGCAGCGGTTCCGCCTTGGCGCGCTCGGCGTACACTCGGGCCAGCGACGGGGTCGTCTCGGGCGTGAGGGCGACTTCTCGGTCCCCGCGGTCGACGAACCGCCAGACTTGCTGGACCAGTTCCTCGCCGCTCTTCGCCCGGTACAGG
>JAKAWP010000077.1 GCA_021816955.1 Thermoplasmata archaeon | reverse complement strand
GATCGCGGCGCCCTCCATCGTCGATCCCCGTCTGAACCGTCTTATCGACCGACCCGCTCCGGGTCTTTAAGCCGAGGGGCCCGTGGAGCATCAGGGACCGGTGGTCGTGGGGGTGACCGGCGCGAGCGGCGCGGCCGTCGCGCTCGAGGTCCTCCGGGGCTTGAAGGCGGCCGATGTTCCCGTCGCGCTGGTGACGACGGACGCCGCGGAGGCGGTCGTCCGGGAAGAATGCGACGTGCCGATCGCTTCCGTTCGGGCGCTCGCCGAGGTAACGTACTCGGACCGAGACCTCGCCGCCCCGATCGCGAGCGGCTCGCGCCCGACGCGGGGGATGGCGATCGTGCCGTGCTCCGCGAACACGATCGCGAAGGTCGCGAACGGGCTCGCCGACACGCTCGTGACCCGGGCGGCCCACGTTCACCTCAAGGAGCGACGGCCGCTCGTCGTCGCGCCGCGCGAGACGCCGCTTTCCCCCATCCTCTTGCGGAACCTGACCGCCCTGAGCGAGGCCGGGGCCCGGATCGTTGACCTCACGCCCGCCTTCTATCTCAAGCCGAGGAGCGTGGACGAGATCGCGCGCTACCTGGCCGGCAAGGTCCTCGAGCAACTGGGAATCCCCCACCGGCTGTACCGCGGCTACAAGGAGGGCACGCCGTGAACGCGTCGGCGGCCCGCTACTTTCCGAGCCCGTACGTCGGCATCGCGGCGATCCTCGCGTTGCTCGTCGTCCTCACGCCGGTGCTGATCACGAACGAACCGCCGTCGGCGGGGACGATCTTCACCCAGGTCGAACTCGTCGTCTATACGAACGGGACCGTCGGGGCGAACGGCACGCCCGTGATCCAACTGTACGTCCACGGCGTGACCGACGTCGTCTACGCCCGACTGAGGATCGGCGTCGCTCCGTTCAATTGGAGCGAGCGGACGCCGCCTTGGAACGCCTCGTTCCGGTGGACGAATGCCTCCGACACGATCGCCGTCCAGACGTACGCGACAGCGAACCCGTTCGCGGTGAACGTGACCGCGTTCTACGACCGGGCCGGCGCCGGCTGCTATGCCGGCCTCGCCGCGTTCAACTACTCGGCGGTCGCGGGCGTGCTGTACGGCCGGGGGTGGTCGGGTACCAGCGTGCCGGCGGCGACCGCGCAGACGGCCCTCCCGATCTCGGTGACCGTGCCGCTGTTGCCGGGCAATGGGCCGGGGTGGTGTACCGCGTGAAGCCGTCCCGCGCGATCCTCGCCTTCTGGCTCGGCCTAATCGCTGTGCTCGTCGTCGTCGAGATCGCTCAGGTCACGCGCTACTTCACGCTCCCGATCCAGTCCGTCGTCGGGAACCCGCTCGCGTTCGTCTTCGCGCTCGCCTTCACGACGCTCCTCGCCCTCGTCGGCGCGATCTTCGCCGGCATCTACATCGCCCAGCGGCTGATCTCCCCGAAGGGGTTCACCCCGTTCGAGGAGGAGATGCTCCGGATGCGCGCGGAGGTCGCCGCGATCCGGGCGCAGCTCGACCGCCGCGCGGGCGAGGCGGACGCGTCGCCCCCGAGCCCGGACGAGCCCGACGAGGCCCGGCGATGAACATCCCCGTCGTCGACAACGGGGGCCAGTGGACGCATCGGGAGTGGCGCGTGCTGCGGGAACTCGGCGCGCAGAGCGAGATCGTGCCGAACACGGCCGCGATCGACGCGACGAAGATCGACGGAATCGTCCTCTCGGGCGGGGCGCTCAACCTCGGCGAGCGCGCGGCGACGCTCGGCCGGGTGGCCGAATGGATCGATACGATCGAGGTGCCGGTCTTCGGCATCTGCCTCGGGCACCAGTTCCTCGCTCGTCACTTCGGCGGCGCGGTCGCGCGCGGCTCGCCCGAATACGGTCGGGTCGAATTGATCGTCGACCGGCCGGACCACGCGATGTTCGCCGATCTTCCGACCCGCTTGAACGTCTGGGCGAGCCACAACGACCAGGTCGTTCGGCTCCCCCCGGAGTGGCTCGGGCTCGCCCACTCGGCCGAATGCCCCGTGGAGGCGATGGCGCATCCCCGGCGGCCGATCTGGGGCGTGCAATTCCACCCCGAGGTGGAGCACACCGACCACGGACGCCAGTTCTTTCGCCGGTTCCTCGACCTCTGTCGGCGGTGATCGCGACGCGGGGGATAAGAACCCTCGCTCGATGCGTTCCGGCGTGAAGCTGCGCCACGCCTCTGGGCTCCGGGAGCACGACCTGTACGAGCGGGCGAAAGCCCTCCGCGCGTCGGTCGATCCCCTCCTGCCCCGCGTGGCGGCCGGGGCGGATCACGAGCGGCTCGACCGGCTCCGCGACGAGCTCGAGGCCGTGCGGGAGGCGCGGGACGACGCCCGTCGGCTCGAGCGGTACCGACGCTGGGGCGACCCGATCGCCCGGGCGTATGCCGGCCTGTTGAGCTACTATCTCGACCGCCAGCTCCCGGAGATGCTCGCGTTTTCCCTGCCGTCGGGGGAGGTCGCCTACGCTCCGTTGAGCCGGGCGCCCCGGGAGGTCGAAGCCGCCGTCCAGCAGTCGGACGACCCGCGCCGGCTCCTGCTCGCCTACCTGGACTGGGCGAAGCGGGGGTACCACTTCTTCGCCACCCCGAAGACGCTCTGGACGACCGGCCGTTCGCCGACGCCCCCCGACGAGGTGCTCCGGGCGAAGCTCGCCAGCCTGCCGTACCGCTTCGTCGAAGGGTCGGACCCGGCCGCGCGCTCGTGCTCCCACCTCGCGGTCGGCGAGCCGCGCCCGTTCCTCGAGGTCGGCTGGAGGGGAGCCGGCGTCGCCTTCCGCGTCTGCCGCAAGTGCGTGAAGGACGACCGCCAACTGCTCGCCGCGCTGACGGACGGGATCATCGTCCCGGACCCGCACGAGGAGTTCCCGGTCCGCGTGGTCTGGAACGTT
>JAKAWP010000028.1 GCA_021816955.1 Thermoplasmata archaeon | reverse complement strand
GGGGGTTCCCCTCGGCCGATTCGGCCGGCCGGAAGAGATCGCGGAAGCGGTCCGCTTCCTCATCAGTCCTCGGGCGAGCTACGTCACGGGCGACGTCCTCACCGTCGACGGGGGCCAATGGCTCGGCCAAGGCTTGATGCCGCTCTTGCGAGCTGTACGGGGGGCCGCCGGCCGCGACGATCCCCCCGGCCAGCCACCTTCCAGGAAGCCGACCGGCCGACGCGACGGCGAAGAACCCACCGACGGCGGCCGCCGTTCGCTATCCGAGTGAGGTGCCCGGCCGGGCGAGCAGCCGGTCCAACAACCACCCCGCGTAGAACGCCGGGTCGTCCACCTGGGGGGAATGCCCCACGCCGGGGAGCTCTTGGAACGTCGCGTGGTCGAGTGCGGTCGCCGCACGCCGGGCCGCCTCGACCAAGAGCGGAGGGCTCCGCGATCCCGCGGTGACGACGACGGGGCCCGGGACGTCGGCCAGCCGGCCGGGCGGAAGCGACCAAGCCGCCTCGTCCGAGAACTCCCTCGCCCAAGCCGGAGCCGCCCGGAAGAGCGCGGACCGGCTGGACTCCGTTAGCTCCTCCCACGGAACGTCCCGTACGGGAAACCGCTCGTAGAACGCTCGCACGCCGTCGTCCGGGTGGCCCGCCTCGATCGTCGCGCGGATCGCGTGGAATTCGGCCCGGACCGCTTTCACGATCGACCGGACGACCGGATCGGGGTCGTCTCGCGGGAGGTACGGGGGCTCGTGGACGGTCACGCTTCGAACGAGGTCGGGCCGAGCCTCGGCGAGTGCGAAGCTCACAGTCCCTCCGTACGAGTGCCCGAGGAGGTGAACCGGATAGTCGTCGAGCGTCTCCAACAGCTCCGTGAGGTCCGCGACATCGCCGGCGAGGGCCGACCGGATCGGCGGCTCGACCGGGTCGCTATGGCCGTAGCCCCGCCGGTCGGGAACGATCAGCCGAAGCGACGGAGCCAAAAGGGAGACGAGTCGATCGAAGGTGCTTCCGTCCGCGAACGATCCGTGAATGAGCAAGACCGGATCCCCCTCCGTTCCCGACCGGCGGTAGGCGATCCCTCCGGCCGTCCGACCCTGGGGAACGGTCATCGGCCGCCCCGGGGGCGACGAGGGACATCGAGCGGTCGACGGGCCGCGAGCATCATCGCCAGGCGATTCGCGGGTACGGGATATCGCCGGACGGTTCGGAAGCCGGCCGACTCGAGCAGCTCGCGAGCCCGGGGCCATCCCCACGCCGCGCCGAGTCCGGCGCCCCGCTCCGCGAGCGACACCATGAGGCAGTAGAGGGTGCTGAACCCGTAGAGATACTCGGCCCCCGAATCGCCGATGTTGCGCCCGAGCCGGCTCCAGGCGGCGGGCTCGATCGCGACGAAGAGGCCGCCCGGCTCCAACGCCCGGTACACCGCTCGGGCGACGCCGACCGGGTCCGCCTGATCGTGGAGGGCATCGAACGCGAAGGCGACCCCGAAGCGACGGCCGGCCCGCCACAAGGCCGCGTCCGCGATAACGAACGTCAGGTTGGTCAGCCCCTCCTGCCGCGCTAGGGCGCGAGCGGACCGGATCGCCTTCGGCGAGCGATCGAGGCCGACCACCTCGGATCGAGGAAACGCCTTCGCGATGAGCCGGCTCGTTCGACCGAGCCCGCAGCCGACATCGAGCACTCGGCTTCCCGCGACGAGCCGATCGACGAGAAATGGAACGATCGGGAGGTACCGCCGCACGAGAAGGGCGTCGTACCGGCGACGGTTCAGTTCGTCCATCGCGACCGGGAAGTCGGGGAGGTAGCGGGCCGCCGGTACTCCGCGCCCGGTCCGGAACGCTTCGACCACCAACGGCCACCGCTGGACTGCACTGCCCCAGAGCCGGGCGCCGGCGGCCACATTCAGCACCGAGTCGCCGCTCAAGGCGGACCGGTATGGTTCCTCCAAGGCGAAGCGACCGCTCCGCTCGTCGTACCGCACGAGGCGGGCGGCCGCCACGGCTCCCAGCCACTCTTCGACCGGTCGGATCGATAGGCCCGCGCGAGCTGCGATCGTCGACGGGCGACCCGGCCCGCGGGCCAGCGCCCTCCACAACCCGGTCGCGTCGCCGATGGCGATCATCGCGGCGGTCGTACCGCGCGCGTAGATCTCGAAGATCTGGCGGGCGGCGTCACCGACCGACGATGGACGACGGTAACGGGGGGGTGCCGTCCCAGCCATCTTCGACCCCCAACGAGCCGCTCGAGGGTATAGCCGTGCTGCGCGAACCGCCGGTCCGGTCGATCAACCCGTCGGTACGGAGATATACGCGTCCGCCGTCTTCGCCGCGAACGTTCCGATGCGGAGTCGATGCTCTAGGTCTCCTCCAACCAAGCCCGCCGCCGACTGCCGTCCGGCGGATCCCAAGACGGGGCCGGCCGGCGTTCGAACCGGGTGCCGGCACGGCCGGATCGGGCGGTCCCTCAACGACGCCCTCCGACCCACCCCTCGTGTCGAAGCCGGCGAGCTCGACCCGATCGCGTTGGGCGGCCCCGAACCGATCCATCGATCATCGCGAAGGCGCCCGCGCCGGGCGTCCGAGCCGTCGATGGTCCTGGGTCGCCTAGGGAGGAGGTCGACGCGCGGATGAGCCACCTATTCCAGCGGCCGCTGTGCGACATGGGCCGCGCCTACGACTACGCCTTCCGTCCGATCTTCGGCGAACCGGACCCGTCGCTGGGCGGAGGCTGCGACGAGGCTCCCGCGCGCTACGAGCTCTGGGCCGCTGCCTCCGCGGCGAAGGACGCCTCGCAGTACCGAACGTTCGAGCTTTGCCCGGAGCACGCCGCGCAGCTGCGCCGGTACGACGACCGCCTCGTACGCGACGGTCGACCGGCGCGCTTTCGGGCGGGACCGGCCTAACGCTGGAAGGTCCATAGTCCCGGAGCCACGGACGAGAGCGTCGCCAGCAGTCGGTCGAACAGTCGGGCCGCGGCCTCGGGATCGCGCGCCCGCGACGAAGGAGGGACGGAGCGGCACCGGGAGAAGTACTGCCCGCTCACCCCGGCGACCGAAGGGGAGGTCGCCAGGAAGTACGGGGTCGTCGCGCCCGCCGCCGACGAGCGCGCGAACAGCTCCGCGACCGTCAGGACGGCCCGCCAAGCCCCCCGCGCGCTCGTCTGGCCGAACCCGCTCCGGATGAATCCCGGGTGGGCGACGTTGAACGAGATCGGGAGGTTCGCGTAGCGACGGGCGGCCTCCCGGGTCCAGAGAAGGAGCGCGAGCTTCGATTGCGCGTAGGCGCCCCAGGCCCCGTAGCGGCGTCGCTCGAGGTCGTCCCAATCGAGGCGACCCGTCCGGTGAGCGGCGCTTCCGATGTTGACGACCCGCCCCGACCCGCCGCGCGCGAGCGGCTCCAACAATAGACCGGTGAGGAGGAACGGCGCCTCCACGTTGAGGGCCCACGTCGCCTCGACGCCGTCGACCGACGTTTGGCGTGGGGAGAAGAGCGCCCCCGCGTTGTTGACGAGCACGTCGATCGCGGGGAACCGGCGGGCGAGCTCGCTCGCCAGATCGACCGTCGAGCGTGGGCTCGTGAGGTCGGCTCGGAACCCGAACACGCGGCCGGACCCGGCGATGAGGTCGAGCGCGCGGACCGTCGTGCGGAGCCGGTCGGTGTCCCGGCCCACGACCGCGAGCCGAAACCTCGCCGCCGCGAGGCGTCGGGAGAGCGCCTCGCCGATCCCTCGGGTCGCGCCGGTGACCACCGCGAGGGGGCTGTTCGACCGGCTCGTTTCGCGACCGGCCGCCGGCTCGCTTCCGAGCGGGAACGGTATCGATTCGGCCGCGGAATCCCCCACGACGACCTCACGACCCGCGCGAGACCGGCGCGCGCGAGCGAACGACGTGCCAGCCTCGGCGGACCGTCGGAGCGCCACCGCCCGGGGGGAACGTCACCTTCACGGCGGCGGCCCGGCCGAACGCCGAGAACTCGAGCGAGTACCAAACCGCGGTGAAGCCGTCCTGAGGATTTCCGCTCACTTCGCCAAAATGAAAGCTGTCCGCGAGGAAGCGGGACGCCCGACGCGCGAGCGGGTACGACCGTTCGAGCGCGCTCCGCTCGTCGGAGACCGGACCGGTCGGTCCTTCCGCTTCTAGGGGCACCTCCAACCGTCGGGGCGTCCCGACGACGCCCCGACCGACTCGGTACTCCGCGACCGTGGTCGAAAGCCGTCCGTTCGCCCGTCGTTCGCCGATGAGATACCAGCGAAACGGGTTGGTCGTCGGGATTACCGCCGTGAACTCCTTCGACGCACGGATCCGCCGGCCCAGGCGGTAACGAACCGACAGCCGCAGGACGAAGTATGCCCCAAAGAACGCCGCGAGGACGTAGAGCGTCCACTCGTAGATCGCGAAGGCGACCTGGCCCCGCTCGACGACGAGCAAGACATAGAAGCCGACCACGCTCACGACGAGGGTGATCCCGTTGATCGCTCGGTCGGCGTCGAGCTCGAGGGGCCGGTCGGAGAACGGGAGCAACGGAGGCACGCTGTAGTGGGTAAAGCCGTCTTGGGCGATGTGCGCGACGCCCCCGAGCTCGAAAACGACGAAGTAGACCCAACTGCTCCCTCCGGCGAGGATGGGCGCGACGAACGCCCCGACGACGGCGACGACCGTCACGCCGGTCAGCGAGTGGGTGATCCCGTGGTGCCGGAATGTCGGAAACCGTCGCGCCAACGGGTACAGGAGGGCGTCGGCGTCCGGAAGGCCGCCCGCGAGGGCTCCCGCCGCGAGGTACTGCGGGTGGAAGCCGACGACGCCGGCCGTGAGCAGGTAGGCCACCAAGACGTGGCTGAAGAGGTCCACGGCGGCTCCTTCGAGGCTACAGCAGGCCTTCTTCCATCACTTCGACGCTCGCGACGTGCGGGATCCGCGCCAGCGCCTCTTCGGTGGCGGGTAAGAGGCCGCCCGCGTCGTCCATCACGACCGACAGCAACAGCGACTTCAGGCCGTACGCGACGTCCTTGACCTGGGCGCCGCGCAACGCGACGCCGGCGGGCAGCCGCCGCCGGGCTTCTTCCCCGATCGAGGCGAGGTCCGCCTCGACCGCATCGGGCATCAGCCGCAACAGCACCGCCACGCGTCCCATCGGACCCCCGACGTTACGGCCCTTCGAAGCCGCACGAGCCGCATCGGTAATGGACGCTCTGGTCGCGGCAGCGGGCGCACCGCCCGATCCGGTATTCGCCGCACTGCGGACAGAAAAACTGCGTCGATCCCGGGGCCGGTAGCGCGACGCCGCAGGAGCTGCAACGGAAGACCGTTTCTGCGATCACGGACGGTTCGCCGATTCGCCCGATCATCGGCGACGTCGGCGGCGCGCGCGGAGCCGGGCGAGGGATATAAAGGCAGCGGCGAAGAACGCGATGACGCCGGCGACGATCCAGATCGTATAGTTCGGAGGCGGGCCCGCGACGTAGACCGTCATCGAGTACGTCGTCGCTCCGTTCGGGAACCGGACGAGCCCGTGCTCCTGCGCGAGCGAAATCGAGAACGTGTGATACCCGACCGAAAGGCCGGTCGTCGCGTACAGGTAGCGGAATGCATAGCTCTGTCCGGCCGGTATCTCGGGGACCCGAACCGTCGCGATCGGCTGCCCATCGAGATCGACCGTGATCGAAAACGGCAGGACGGTCGCGTTCGTCGAGGCGACGAGCTCGGTGCTGATGACGTACGGCACGACGACCGGTACGGCCAGCGTGAGATTCAGCTCCCGGCTCACGTTGGCGAGCGCGCTCTTCAGGAGCACCGTGATCGTGAGCGTCTGGGTGACGTTCGTCGTCTTCAGGACGAAGTGGCTCGGAGTGTTGTTGAACATCGAGCCGTTCTGGGGGGTGACGGTGACGCCCGTGAGGTTCGCGCCGGTGAGAGTGACCGCGAACGTCAGGTTCCCGACGAGCAGTCCCTTCACGTAGGCGGGCCCTCCGGTCGCGTTGACGAAGTACGTCGACGAGGTGGCCGTCGCCACGACCGTCGGGCCCGTCAGATTCCCCGTGAGCGGCGGATAGGTCGGTGCCGCGGCATCCGCCGTCGGAGCGCCGAGCGGTGCCGCCCGGCCGCCGAGCCCCGCTCCCGAGCCGACGGCGAACGCCGAGAGCGTGACGACGGCCGCGAGGAGCAGCGCGAGCGCGCCGATCGGCCGAACGAAGCGCGGGCGAACAACGGACGGTCGACTCATCGGCGGGTCCACCGTCGGGTGCGGTTCCACTGCACCACGACCGCGATCGCCACGATCGCGATCGCCGGAACGAAGGCGAGGAACGGGTACAGCCAGACAGTGTACGAGGCCGGTTCGACGCCGAGCGACGGTCCGTTCACCGACACCGTCGAGTTGCCGGGCGCGACCGTCGTCGTCGGCAGCCCCAGCATCCGACTGACCACGATCCCGCCGCCGCTCTCCAGGACGGCGCCGGTCACCGTGGCGTGACCGGGCCAGGCGGCGACCGACGTGGTCGCCGAAAGGTTCAGCGTCAGGGTGAGGTTCTCGCCCGGCGAGAGCGGGACGGGCTTCGTCACGACAATCGCCCCGTTCAGGATCGAGCTTTGCCAGCCAAGGCCCGCGAGCCGCGCCGCGTCGCTCACGCTCAGCGAGACCGTCTCCACGATGTTCCCCGGATTGACGAGCGAGAACGGCACCTCCACCTGGGCCGGGCCGACCGAGGCGTTCGCGGCGGGAGCGGGAGCGATCACGAGAGCGTAGCTCGGCTCGATCGTGAGTGTCGGCTCCGGGGCGAGCGTGCCGACCACGGCGCCGGAGGACGTCACCGCTTGGACGACGACGTTCGGATGCACCACGTGGGTGCCGCTCGGCACGTCGATCGTCATCTCCCCCATCGTGCGATTGTCAGGTCCGACCGCGGCAAGTGTCGAGCGGCCGACGGCGAACGAAAATCGCCAGTACGCCGGAGCGCCGGTGAGATTGAACGACACCGGCTCGTTCCCCGTGTTCCGGACCGCGATCGCGAACGAGACGTTCCCGCCCGTCGCCGGTAGCCTCGCCGAATCCGGCCCGGTGATCGTGACGTTGACGCTCGACTGGAAGCGATAGGCGAGGGAGAGCGTGACGTGCTGGTTCCCCTGGGCGACGACCACCGTCGTCGAGGCGTTCGCGACCGTCGCCACGCCGTACGGAGAGCCGACCGCCGTCGCGGCAACCGCGTACGTCCCGACCGGCAGCATCCACGGTACGGTCGTCTGGAACGGGATCGGACCGGTCGAAGCGTTCGCGCCCGACGGGGCGGTGACCGTCATCGAGAGGTTGGCCGGGGTCGGGAGACCCGCGGGCGGAACCGCCTCCAGGTACGCCACCCATCCCGGAACGAGCCCGATCGTCAACGGCGACGCCGCGCCGGCGGTCGCCACAAAGGTGCTCATGTTGGCGAGCGGCTGGCTAGTCGCCGAAGCGTTCGCATAGACCGAGTACGCCCCGGGGAGCAGCGCCACCGAGAACGTCCCGTTCGGCGCGACGACCACCGTCGTAGCGCCGGCCGCGTTCGTGAAGCGCACGGTGCCCGGGACGGGATTTGGACTACCGGACGCCGTGAGCGTCCCGTTCACCCGGACCGGGAGCGTGGTCGGCACCAGGCCGAGCCCGCACCGGGAGACGGCCGAGCTCACCGTACAGCGGATCCCCTCCGCGGGCGCCGAATACGCCACGTAGGCGCTCCCGTTGCGGCCGGTGGTCAGCACCGTGACGTTCGCGAACGCCGACAGCGTGGTCCCGATCGGTACGACCAGCGAGACGGCGCCCGACGGAGCCGTCGGCGTGGCAAACGCGACGCCGTTCGAGCCGACCCAGCCGACCGAGGCCGACGCCGCGAGCGAGGCGCCCGCCGGATCTTGCAGTTGAGCAGACAGCGTTCCCCCGGCGGCGAGCGTCACGCGCGGCCCGATCGAGCCCCCGGCGCTGACGTTGACCGGCCCGAGCGCTGCGTAGGCCGTCGAGCCGACCGTCGCCGTCGCCCGCAACGTGTAGCGTCCGGGCGCGATCGAGAATCCGCGCGTGAAGGCGGAACCGTTCACCGTCGTCGTCCGCCCGGGAGCGTCGAGCGTGATCGACACCGCGGCCGGCGCGACGCCCGACGGGACGGTCAACGTCCCGGTGGCGGTGACTTGGGGGAGGAGGCGGAGCGCCAACGAATACGACGGAGTCGCCGAAGGAACGGTGAGAACCATGGGGCTCTCGTTCAGCCCGTACGCCGTCGAGCCGACGGTGGCGATCGCCCGAACACGGTATGTGCTGGGAATCAGGTTCACGGCAAGCGGGCTCGGTCCGCTCACGGTCGCGTTCGCCCCGGTCGATCCCGCGACCGTGAAGTCGACCCGGACCGACGTTCCGACCGGCACCCCGCCGACCGTGAGCGCCACCGCGACCGGAGTAAGAGGAAGCACGAGCTGCGTGAGGGAGGCGAGGCCCGTCGGCGTAAGGTTGCACTGGCTCGTCGGCTGATAGCCGGGACCCGAAGCCGATAAGCAGTAGGTCGACCCGCCGGGCAACGCTCCCGGGACGTAGATCGTGACGGCCCCCGTCGCGTTCGCGACCGCGAACAGCCCGAGATCGCTCGACCCGATCGAGAGGAGGACCGAGGCGTTCGCCACCGGGAGGATCGTCCCGGCCCTCGCTGCGGACGTGCCGACGACGAACTTCGCCGCCACCGCGGGCTCCGCCGTCAGCGAGACCGAGACGGAGTACGGCGCGGAGACCGTCGCCAGGGCGCTCGTGAGGCCGGTCGTCGCCGCTGGCCGCCCCGAAATCGCCCACAGCGAGTACGTCCCCGCGGGCGCGAACAGGGTGAACGCCCCGCTCGGTTGGGTCGCGAACGCCACGGCGTTGCCCGCGCTGTCGAACGCCTCCACGTAGGTCCGGGCCCCGGGCGCTCCTCCCGTGCCGAGAACGCTTCCCGAGATCGTCACCGCCGGCCCGACATCGAGCGTGACGGTCGAGGGGGCGGTGGAACCGACGGTCACGGTCGTCCACCCGGCGTACGGACGCGAGCCGACGGTCCCGAGCGCGTAGGCCGAGTAGCGGCCGAAGGGGAGGCTCACGGACGCCGCTCCGAGAGCGTTCGTGGTGACGACGACCGATTGGTTGAACGCGTCGGCCATCGCTCCGATCGGGGCGGATCCGGAAGCGAACGTGGCGATCGGGGTGAAGCGGACCGGTACGTTGGCCGCCGGCGATCCGTCCGCCCGCACGACCACGGTGACCGGACCCCGCGGAGTTAAGGTGAGGTTGACGGTCGCTTTGCTCCCCGGCCGGAGCGACACGAAGAGCCCGCCCGAACTCATCGAACCATTGACGAGGCGGGCCGTCACGGTGTAGTTGCCGGCGCCGAGCGACCCGAACTGGAAGGTGCCGTTGAAGCCGGACGTGGTCGTGACCAGGGAGCCGGACTGGTTGCCGAGGGTGACGAGCGCCCCCTCCACCGGCCCCGTCGGCCCGCTCACGGCGCCCGAGATCGACCCGGCGGGCAATCCCGCGCTGATGTTGCTGAGCGAGCCGGGCGTGACCGTGATCGACGGTTCCGAGTAGTTCTGGCCGCCGTAGAGCACGCTCACGTGGTAGCTGCCCGGCGGGACGTGGGTCATGAGGACCGTGCCGGCCGCATCCGCGGTCCGCGCGATCGGGGTCGTGTTGCCGCCGGCCCACAGAAGGACGGTCGCCCCGGGGACGGGCCGGTCGACGTTCGCGTTGTACGTGGAGCTGTTCGCCGTGTTCCAGTAGACGGTGCCTTGTACCGTGCCGGGGTTCAGGGTGATGGCGAGCGGGAGGTTCGGGGCGTTGAAGCTCAGACCGACGGCGTTGGGGACGGAGATCGCGACGCTCTTCAACAACGTCGCGCCGGCCTGCGTCGCCGCGTTCAGGGGCCCGGTGGTGACGTTCAACGTGTCGTTCCCGGGCGGAAGGACGAGGGAGAACGACCCGTCCGGGCTGGTCACCGCCGTCATGTGCGGGATGTGCCAGCTATCGTAGACCGTAACGCGGGCGCCGCCGACCGGGGTTCCCGACGGCAGCGTCACGCGCCCGAGCACGGTTTGCCCCGGGTAGTACTCGAGCATGGCGGCGCCGGCCTGGTAGTAGCTCGAAGGTGAGGTGTCGGCGATCCCGCCCGTGGCGTTCGCGAGCGCGACCGCGGTCGGCAGGTTCATCGCGGCAAAGCAGTTCGGGTTCGTCGCCGCGTCCTGGGACGACGGGCAGTAGTACGCTGTCCGGTAGATGACCTGAAAGTGCTGCATCATCCAGCCGGGCTCGATCGGGGAGCTCGCGGCGCCTCCGTTGAGCCCCGGAATCCCGCCGGAGAGTCCGACCTGCGTGCCGTTGTAGCCGACGAACGTCCGGTACAGGATCGACCGGTAGAACGGCGCGAAGTAGTTGATGTTGTACGACACCGCGCCGACGTTCGCCGGTAGGTGCCCGAGCGGGTAAGTGTGTCCGTCGGTGCCGAGGACGGTCACGTTGAAGAACGTGAGCGGCACCCCCGCCGAATCGACGATCCGGCCGGTCAGTTCGGCCGGGGCGTAGAAGATCCCGGTGTTCGACCCCGAGACCGGGAAGAGCCGCATGTCGACCATGTCGTAGCGGATCGACCAGCCCGTGAACGCCTGGACGTCGTCGTAGAACCGAGCGACCCCGCTCAGCGGCAGCGACGACGCGAGGTAGTGCGACACGACGAGGTACATCGCATTGTCGTCGGTGAGCGTCGCGGGGTTGACGGGGAGGTAGGTCGACGGGTTGCGGACGACGAGGGAGTAGTCCTGCGAGGTGTTCACGAGGTAGCTCGTTAGCCGGGTCACGTTGAGCCCGTTGGCCCGGACGATCTGCGCGAGGGCCGCCGGGAACGTCGGTCCGACTTTCACGGTCTCCGCGTACAAAAGGGCAGTCGCCAGGACCCCGATCCCGAGCGATTCGTTCTGGGCGAGCAGAAACTGCCCCGCCGGATCGATCCCGTTCTGGAAGTTGTCGGCGACCACCGGGTGCTGACCTTGGTCGAGCGCCTGGAAACCGTAATCCCACCAACTGATGAACGCGGGACGTTGCGGCGGCGGGAGATTGGTATCCTGACCCGCGAGCCAACTGTACAGCGCGGAATCGTACTGATTGGGCGTATCGATCGACGTCCCGGCGGCTCCGAAGATGTCGCTCGGAGACTGAGGGCGCAAGAACGACGGGAGGGTGTGGTAGACCTGGGCCTCGACCTGGCCTTTCGTGTTGCCGGGAATCCCGGCATCGATCGAGAACCAGACGTTCGGCAGGAGGAGGCCGACGACGATGAGCAGGGCGAGGAAGTGGCGGGGTTTGAGCGCGCGACGGAACGCGGCCCACCGCCCGCGGGCGTCGCTGAGCGCGGAGACGTTGCGGCGGAGTTCGGGATACTGGCCGTACCCGAGGATCCGGCTCAACCCCTCCCCGGCGAGGAGCGCGAACGCCGGCGTTCCGATCAGGAAGAACTTCGCGGCGGTGATCGGGAGATAGATCGACAAGATCGCGAAGACCAGGAACGCGGTGAGCACCCGCGGGTAGCGGCTCCGCACCCAGCCCCAGGCGGCGAGCGCCAGGCCGGCGAACGCCAAGAAGAACGTGACGAGGCCGTAGCCGACGACGAGCTGGTCGACGCTCGGCGCTTGGACCTCGGCGACCGTCGTGTAGACGAGCGTCTTGACGAAGTACCCTTGGCCCGTCACGATGTTCTTGAAGTAGAACGGCAGGAAGATCGCGGTGACCGCGGCCCCCGCGAGGTAGAGGCCGACCAGGAACGGGACGGAGAAGACCCACGGCGTATCCCGAAGCAGCAAGAACGGCAGCAACAGGGCGAGCGTTCCGAAGAACAGGAACAGCGGGGTATCGAACCACCCGGCGAATTGGTGCTGGGCGATGTAGTACGGCATCGCCATCGGGAAGCCGACCAGGCCGACGATCCACGTGAGCACGTAGAGGCCGAACGAATCGATCCGTCGGATCCGCTCGACGAGCATCATCACGGTGACGAAGACGGCGACCACCGCCACGAAGTACGTGTACCCTTGCCATGCCATCGCGAGCGCGCCGAAACAGACCCCGGTGAAGACGGCCCAACGAACCGCGACCCGTTCTTCCGCGAGGAATCCCCTGAGGCCGGCGACGATCGAGCGGGGGTGGCGATAGCTGTCAACCCAGCGGCGCGTGCCGGCGGCCTTGATCGTACGGAGATAGGCGTAGACCGTGATCAGGATGACGAACGTGTAGAACGCGAGGTAGTTGCCGTAGCCGAAGATCGACGAATCGATGCTCGCCGGAAAGAACGGGAAGATTACCGCCGCGATCAGACCGGCCCGCTTCGAGAGCGCCTCGCGACCGATCCAGTAGATCGGGAAGACCGCGAGCGCGGACCAGAGGGGGCCCGAGAGGTTGAGGAAGAACGCTCCCGCGGCTTGGGCGTTCCCGCCGAAGAGCGGCGCGAAGACCAGCCCCAAGATGGCGTTCATCCAGTCGAAGAGCGGTTCCCGCGGGTTGATCGCCCCGAGGGGGTACTTGAGCAGCGGATCGACCCCGAGGTTGTGGTGATTGAGGATGATGTACGACATCACGCGGGAGTGGTAGTACGAGTCCGAGCCGCCCGCGTAGACGTAGAGGTTGCCGAACGTCTGCAGGATCGGGTACGTCCAGATCGTGCGGATGGCGAACGCGAGACCGGCGGCGGCCAAGAGGATCGTCAGCGTCCAACCGTGGCGGTGCCACCACTCGCGGGGGGTCAGAACCATCGATTCCTCTTCTTCAAGATGGCGCGCCGCGAGACCTGGGGGGTGTATAAATAGCCTGCCGTCAGAAACCCGACCGCCCCCCGGGCAAAACTCGATAGGTCCGTTACGCCTGTTCCGAGCTCGGCGTGATCGGCCCGGGCGGATTGCTCACGAACCGGAACCGGTAGAAGACCCGATCGGCGTCGACGGCGAACGGTTCGACGCGGACCCGGGCCCCGATCGCGAGCGCCGGCCATTCGACCCCGACGATCCGGCCGAACAGTCGCAGCGGGACCCCGTCGAGGTCGACGAGCCCCACGATGAACGGGAGATCGGATTCCATCCCGAGCGGAGCGCCGGCGAGCACCGGACTAAAGGCATACACCGTTCCGGTCTCGGGTAGATCGACCCAGTCGAGCGCTTCGCGGTGGCAGACCGGGCAGGCGACGCGCGGGGGCCAATGGAGCTCCCCCTCGACCGGACATCGCGTCGTAGAGAGACGGCCGGCGCGCAGTCGCTCGAAGAACCGAGCGAGACGGGTGGCGGCGGCCGACTCTAGGGGAAAGAAGTCGAGCAGGAACGGGCGGGACGGTTCGGCCGACGGACGCGGCCGCGGCCGCTCGGCGGCCGTGGGACCGGCCTCGACCCGGGGGGCCGGCGCCTCGGTTCGGGCGCTCGATCGGGCCGGCGGCCGGCGACGGGACGGGCCGCTCACGAGGCCCCCGGCGCCGTTCGGCCGTAGATCATGACGGAGTGCACATTGGCGCTGCCCGACAGGTTGTGGACGAGGGCGACCTCGGGATCCGGCACCTGCCGACGAGGGTCGACGCGCGAGGCGAACTGCTCGTACACTTCGAGCGCCTGCGCGATCCCGGTCGCCCCGAGCGGGTGGCCGCATCCCAATAGGCCGCCCCGGGGGTTGATCACGATCGAGCCACCCCGGTCGCCTTGGCCGTCCAGCGCGAAACGCCCTCCTTCGCCTCGGGGGCAGAGCCCCAGCGCCTCGTACTCGACGATCTCGGAAATCGTGAAGCAGTCGTGGAGCTCGGCGAAATCGACGTCGCCAATCTCGAGCCGGGCGCTTCGCAGCGCTTCGCGGGCCGCGCGCGTGAGGCCCGTCCACTCGGTGAGCGGACCGGCATGCGCCAAGTTGTGGAATCCAGAGTACTGCCCGGTCCCGAGCACCCACGCGGGGGTGTCGGTGTAGTCGCGGGCGCGCTCTTCGGCCACGAGCAGCACGGCGGCCGCCCCGTCGGTCATCGACGAGCAGTCGCCGAGGCGCAGCGGCGGAGCGATCCACGGCAGCTTCAGCAACTTCTCGCGGGAGAACGACTTCTCGTAGAACTGCGCGATGGGGTTCGCATTCGCGAAGCGGTGATTCTTCTCGGAGACGGCCGCCAGCATCTCCTCGGTCGTTCCGAACTCGAGCATGTGCCGTTGCGCCACCATCGCGAAGAACGGAGGGGCCGTCGCCCCGTGCGGGCCGTCCCACGGACGGTCCATCACGCACGCCATCGAGGTGTTCGCCTCGGCCATCGACGGCAGGTTCATCTTCTCCACCCCGAGACAGACGGCGACATCGCACAATCCGGCCGCGATCGCGGCATACGCCGAGCGGATCGCGGACTGGCCGGAGGCGCACGCCAGCTCGGTCCGCTGGAGGATCTTCGACGGTCGGACCCCGATCAGCTCGGCCGCGAGCGGCGCGACGTGCGACTGGAAGGCGAACCGCTCCGGCTCGGCGGCCCCGACGAACAGGCTGTCGACGTCGGCCGCCCGTAGGTTCGGCACCCCCCGGAACAGGGCGGCGCCCGCTTCCTGCACGAGCTCGGCCCACGTCGCGGCGCGGACGCCGAACCGGGCCGCCCCGCCCCCGACAAGCGCGACGCGACGCGTCACCGGCCCTCCGCCCGAACGGCGTCGGCGACCCGGTCGCCGACCTCCGACGTCGAGAGCGAACCGCCTTGGTCGTAGGTACGGGCATTTCCGCTCGCCAGTACCCGGGCCAGCGCCGCCTCGAGCCGGTCGGCTTGGCTCGTCAGGCGCTCGTCTCCGTGACGCTCCCCGAGCCAGCGGAGGAGCATCTCCACGGCGAAGAACGTAGCGAACGGGTTCACCCGGCCCTGCCCGGCGTACTTCGGGGCGCTCCCGTGGACCGGCTCGAACATGCCGTGCCCGTCCCCGACGTTGCCGCCGGCCGCGAACCCCATCCCGCCTTGCAGCACGCTTGCGAGGTCGGTCAGAATGTCGCCCATCATGTTCGTCGCCACGACCACGTCGTACTGTTCGGGGTCGCGGACCATCCACTGGGCGAACGCATCGACGTACGCGTAATCCCGCTCCACGTCGGGGTACGCCCGGGCGACGTCGTCATAGACCTCCCGGAAGAAGCGGCAGCCTTCCATCACATTCGACTTGTCGACGCAGGTGACCTTGCGCCGGCCGTCCGCCTTGACCCGACGGCGACGCCGGGCGAGCTCGAACGCGTAGCGGATGACCCGCTCGGCCCCCTTGCGCGTGATCACGCGCGTATCGACGGTCAGTTCCGTCGCGTCGCCCCGGCGGAGCCGGCCCCGGAGCGGCGCGTAGAGGTCTTCGGTGTTCTCTCGCACGATGACGAAGTCGACGTTCGTCGGCGACCAGACTTCGCGGAACGTCCCGCTGATCCGATGGCGGACCCCGGGGTACAGTCGGCACGGCCGGACGTTGGCGTAGAGGTCGAGGCTCTGGCGGAGCCCCAGGACCAGCGCCGCCCCGGCGATGTCGCCGTTCGGGAGCGTCACGCCCGGCCAGCCGACGGCCCCGAGGAGGATCGCGTCCGCCGCGCGGGCGGCCGCTTCCGCCTCCGGCTCCCACTCGCGGCCCGTGCGGGCATAGTATTGCGCGCCACCCGGGAACTCTCGGACCGACCAAGGCGCCGGGCCGTTTTCGGCCAGCGCGCTCAGCACCTTGAGCCCCTCCCGGACCACCTCGGGGCCGGTGCCGTCGCCGGGCAAGGCGACGATATCGTACCGCGCCGGTCTCATCGGCCGGGCTCCCGAACGGTTCCGGACGGCAACCGAGCTTCCCGGGCGAGTTCTCGGCGGACCTTCTCGACAAGGCCCCCGGCCTCGAGCAGCTCCAACAGATGGGGCGGGATCGGCGGAAACCGCAGCGTCCGACCCTGCGTGACGTTCGTGATTGTCCCGTCGGTGAGATCGATCCGGGCCGTCTCGCCCGCTTGGAAGATCGCTCGGACCCCTCGCGCCTCGATCGCCGGCACTCCGAGGTTGATCGCGTTCCGGTAAAAGATCCGTGCAAACGAATCCGCGACGATCGCGGCGACGCCGATCGCCCGCAGCGCCTGGGGGGCGTGCTCCCGGCTCGACCCGCTGCCGAAGTTAACGCCGGCGACGAGCACGTCCCCGGGCCGGGCTTGGGCGGCGAATTCGGGCAGCGCGATCTCCAGCACGTGGCGCTTGAGCAGCTCCGGGTCGATCGTGGTGAGGTACTTGCCGGAGATGATCTGGTCGGTGTCGACGTCGTCGCCGAGCACCCACACCCGTCCTTCGATCACGCGGCGCATCGTTCTCCCCACCGTCAGAGGTAGTCCCGGGGGTCGGCGATCTCGCCCCGGATCGCGGCCGCGACGGTGGCGGCCGGCGACATCAGGTAGATCCGCGCCTCCTTCGGGCCCATCCGGCCCGGGAAGTTGCGGTTGGAGGAGGAGGCGCACACCTCATCGGGCGCCAAGATGCCCATGTTCCCCCCGAAGCACGCCGAGCAGCTCGAGTTCGTGAAGACCGCGCCGGCGGCCGTGAACGTCTCGATCAGGCCTTCTTTGAGACACTGCTCGTAGATGGCGGTCGACGCCGGGGAGACGATGAATCGCACCCCGGGGGCGACCTTGCGCCCGGCGATCAGGCGCGCGCCTTCCCGAAGGTCTTCGATGCGGGCGTTCGTGCACGAGCCGAGGAAGACCTGGTCGACCTTGATGTGCTCGCGGACGACGTCGGGGAGCGGCCGGACGTTGTCCGGCGAGTACGGGCAGGCGACCATCGGCGGCATCCCGTCGACGTCGATCTCGACGGTCCGCTCGTACTGGGCGTCGGCGTCCGCGGTCAGCGGGTGCATCGGATGCTTGGCGATCCCCCGGAGGTAGTCGAACGTCGTCGCGTCCGGCGCGACCATCCCGCACTTCGCCCCCATCTCGGTGGTCATGTTGCAGATCGTGAACCGCTCGGGCATCGACATCCGTTCGA
>JAKAWP010000027.1 GCA_021816955.1 Thermoplasmata archaeon | reverse complement strand
GCACCTCGTCCATCGGGGCCGTGCGATCGACCTCGAGGGAAAACGGTGGTCGGAGGTGGCTCCCCGCCTCCACCGCGATCTGCTCGACGCCGAGGTGGAGCTGTCGTTCCCGCGACGGGCGTATCGCGGTCGGCATCGGGGCGACACGCCGCGGGCGCGGCTGGTGGCGGTCTGGGACGAGGAGCATCGGATGTACCACGCGTATGTCACCAATCTCCCGGTCGACGTTCTCTCGGCGGAGGAGGTGGCGGAACTCTACCGAACCCGGTGGTCCTTAGAACTCCTATTCCAAGAGGCCCAGGGTTCGTTCCATCTCGATCGCGTGGCGACGGGGAACCGGTATGTCGCGGAGTCGTTGATCTGGACCTCTTGGCTGGCCCTGTTGGTCAGCCGTCGGGGGCACAACGTCCTCCTCGAGCACAAGCCGCCCGAGGAACGGTTCCGGTATCCACCGCTTCGGTGGTCGCGGGTGTTCCGCGACGAGAGCCGGGAGTTCCTAACGCCCCGGCTACGCCGAACAGGGAGACGGAAGGTAATCCCCGAGCCCATCGACGAACTCGTCGGACGGCTCGAGGTCCGAGCGCGCGACCCGAACATCACCCGAGAGCGGTTCCGAGAGGGATGGTTTGGCTAAACCGAAAACACATGGAGACTGCTTGAACTGGATCTCTTATCAGCGATGTCCGGCATTGGTGCGGGTTATGGATCCGGTTCCCCAGTGGATCAACCTGTGAGTCAAGTCAAATGAGCAACTTGGGGGCGGTTAGGTACCGGGTGGCATGAGGCTGCTCAAGATTGCTTGGGCCTGTACAAATCTGGTAGATCATCGACCTTACCTCCTCGAACGCTCCGGTCAAACCGTATAGGTCGGTCAGGGAGTCCTCGCCCGGATAAATAGCCACTTAGGGGCAACTTTCAGGCATGAGTCCAGAAGGACCGATGATTTCGCGTTTGAGACATCGTTCCTTCGGAGGCACTTCTCAGTCGCACCAGAAGCAAGCATCAGCGAACTTCAGTCGCCGGAGCGTCCGTGGCCAGGGGAATCGAAAGGGCTCGTATGCGTGGTTAGTTAAGGGTCGCGAGACCCGATTGCTGCCAGTGATCCGGCGCATTCGGGCCGAGACCGCTAAGCCACCTTCCCGCTGAGGGACGCCCACATCAATGGCACCCTACCCAAACGGGCACGTCGGCACGCATCGGCTGTGACTTGGCCACGCATCTCGTCTCGATTTGTGCCGAATGTGCGCACATACGGCGCTGCAGATCTATCCCCTTGGAATCAAGAACCTTTAGATCCCCGCGTTGCGTCTCCGTGGATGACAGACATGGTGAAACCGGAGCTCGAGTCCGGGGTTGAGGATGAGCCGGTACCGTCTCAACGGGCTCCGGATGAATCCGCTCAACAATTCGAGGAGCGCTTCCGACGCTTGCTCTCCACCATGGCCCTTAGAGATGTTGCCGGGGGCCCGACGTTTGTGATCGGGAGCCACCAAGTAGATGCATGCGGCGGAATCGAAGACCACTTGCTAATCTTTGACTGCACAATTCGAAAAGGCACCCGGGCAACGACCAAACGACTTCGTGGCAAGATCGAGCAGTGGCGCGGAAAGAACGAATCCCTGCTAGAAGGGGTTAGGAATCATCCGGTTTATTCAAAATACAAATATGTCACGATTGCCATCGCTGCAAATGCGCCAGTTGCGGAAGTAGATATTCAGTACGGAGACAAAGGGAAACCACGAATCCCTATCCTTTCTCGACAGAATCTTGAGTACCTAGACGAGATTGCAGATGATGTCGGACCGTACGCCCGGTTTCTGCTCGCTTCCCTTCTACGCGTACAGATTCCCAGGAGAGAGCAGAGTGTCGCAGCGATCGAAGTCCGGGATCGCGACAGGAGCGCGTTCATCTTTGCACTGGACGCGAAGTCGGTCGCCGAGCTGGCGTTCGTGCCGCAGGCCAAGGCAGGATTCAAGCTATTCTACCAGCGGCTTGTGAAGAAGGCAAAGATCACTGCAATATCTGAATACGTTGAGAAGCAGAGTCGTCCCTTTCCGAATTCCGTCATTCTCGCCGTAAACGAGCCACCGAGATTCGAGCCCTCATCCCCCGAGGGTCGAAGCGACGGCGTCGAAGTCCCTCGCTTCGGTCGCTTGCAATTGCCCAGGGAATATGGGTCCTGCCGGGTTGTTGACGGTCAGCACAGGATCTACGGCTCAGCGATGAGTGCACGCAGCACGAATTTGATCGTTACTCTCATGCACGCCGACGAGCTCGAAGAGGCAAGGTACTTCCTCGATATCAACGCCAACCAGACGAAGATAGACTCGGATCTCAAATGGGACCTCCGGGGACGGCTGATGCCGAACGACCCTGAAGGACGAATCTCTATGGCAGTCCAGTCAATTGACAGGATGGACGGCCCGCTTCACGGAAAGATCAAGATTCCTCACGAGGGAGTCGGACGATCACGTCCGGTGAAACTCTCAGGGCTTTGTGATGCCATTTTGCGCCACCGTCTCCATGAGACGCATCAGTACAACTCGCGGGATCCCGATTTCGTGAAGGCGCTGTCAACGGATCTAAACAACTGGTTTCGGCAAGTTGACGCAAAGGTCCAGGATGGCAACATCAAAAGAACGTTCCTATTCGACAATAGCGGTCTAAGTGTTCAAGTCATTCTTTTCAAGCGCATAGCCAAGAGGCTGGAGTATTCGCGGCCAACCGGCCTCCAGTTGGCGCGGTTTGCTGAGGCCCTTTCGAACTGGATTGATCAGCTGGATCCGGGCGAGTCCGGTAAGCTAGCGACCCGGTGTTCGAGCGAAGCAGGCCGGACTGAAGTTGCAGACCGTGCAGCCGCTTCGATGAACCAGACTCTCCCTCCCGACTGTCAACTCGAACTCAGCGGGAAAGCAACACGCCTGTCGGAAGAAATAGTCAACTTTGAAGCTCAGCTTAGAGCAAGGCTCGACGAGATCTGCCGACCAGTGAAAGGCTCCGACTGGGTCGCGAAGGCAGCAGTGGGAGGCACGGGTCGCCCTGTGAACGAGCTCAACCAGTTGGGCCTCGGCCACATGTTGAGCCTATTGCATCGAGACGATTTTTGGAAACTCGTAGAGAAAGGATTTCAAAGGTCGAACGTCCATAAGAATCTCGCCTTGGAGCTCTTCCGGCATGTATCTGAGTATCGCAATGCCCATGGGCACGGCCGTACGGAGGATGCCAAAAGATTCGCTGATGGCTTCGTCGAATCTGCACTCCGACAATTGCGACAGTGCTTTGAAATCGGCTAGAAGCGCCGACGATAGGTTCCTCGATTGTCAACAAATTCTACGATCAGATCTCTACGAAGATCTTGAAGAGTCTGTCTGATCTTCGCCCGAACGGTATTGTTGTCGGGGTGCGTCGCAGACAGTTCTTCCTCAAACATGTAAAGATCGTGTAGTGTGAACTCCGTTCCGACGCCCCAGTGATCTTTGATGATTGTGAGCAGATCCTGCTTCCACGTCATTTGCATCGAATTGCACCGCAAATACATATCCTGAATCTCCCGATGGACGTGAACAATGTTCCGTCAATGATCCGCGGCGCGTGCTCCACTCCCGAAACTTGAAATGGGAGCCAACTGCCCAGAGAGAAACAATGGGGTTGCCAGCGGTGGAAGCGCTTTACAGAAAGAATTAAGGAGCCTCTTCCAGATTTGCGATTCGAATGTTCGATGGGCCGGTCCGCGGCCACCGTGTGTCGTCTGCGCTCCTCGTGGGCCTGCTGTGCGCTGGATTGGGGGTTGTTCCCTCGGTGTTCGGGAACGGCCAACCGCCTTCATCGTCTGGGATGTTCGCGCCCGCCCGAATCGATTTCGGCTCGGCATCCTCGGGCCAAGGCCTTCCATACACGGCCTACACCCTCAACCTCCTGAACGGTAGTCTCCTCCCTCAGAACTTCCTGCTGCCGCCGTGCAACCCCCCGACCCCGGCGACGTACATCGTACACGCCCCTTCAGGTCCCAACACCACACTGGCCCTCCCGGGCCTCAACGAACTTTTCGTTGCCTGCACCACCGGCCAAGTGCGGATCCTGAACGCCACAAGCGGTGCCGTGATCGGTACGGTTTCGGTCGGCGCCAATCCGAAAGCGATGATCGAACAGGATGTCGGAGGGTCGGTCGTCGTCTACGTCGCCAATGCTGGTTCATCCAACATTAGTGTCATCTCCGCACTGACCGATGCGCTCGTCGCAACGATCTCGCTGCCGACCGGTTCGGTCCCTACGGGACTTGCGCTAGGCCCGGGAGGCGTCGACCTCTTCGTCACGGATTCTGCAACCAACTCCGTCCTCGTGGTATCCCCATTGACTCGGACGGTCGTCGGCTCCATTGGGGTTGGCCCACGTCCATCGGGCGTGGCTTTCGATCCGATCGACGGATCCCTCTACGTTGCGAATTCAGGGTCCAACACGGTGACAGTGATCGCCACCGCGAACCTCTCTGTCATCGGCTCGGTCGTTGTTGGCCAAGGACCTGTAGGAGTGACCTACTCGTACGCGACGGGAACGGTCTATGTGACGAACTCGCTATCGTCCAACGTTTCGATTCTGCCCCCGTTCGCTGTCCGTTCGAGCGGGAATGTTAGTGTCGGTGTTGGCCCCGGCGGAATCGCCTACTCGCCCGCGGACCGCTCGGTGTACGTGGCCAACACGGGGTCGAACACGGTGTCGGTGATCGACACCGCGAGCGAAACGGTCTCGGCGACCGTCCAAGTCGGTGCCACGCCCGGGGGTGTGTCGGCCGGGAAGAACACTGTCTACGTCGCCAATTCGAGGACGGACAACGTGAGCCGCGTTTCCACCGCGACTCACAGGGTGATTGGAAGCATCACGGTGGCCACCGTCCCGCGGGGGATGGCGTACGCCCCCGGCCCGTCGGAGCTCTTCGTTCCGCTCGGTGGGAACGACAGCGTTGCGGTGATCAACATTAGTCGCAATCGGGTCGTGACGCTCATCCCGACCGGCCTCGAGCCGTCGCTCGCCCTCTACGACCCGTTCGATGGCTACGTGTACGTCGACAACCACTACTCCGACACGATCAGCGTGATCGACCCGGCCACCAACTCCGTCATCGGTACGATTCTCGTGGGCACCGGGCCGACGAGCATGGCGCTCGACCCGGCCTCACAGAACATCTACGTCGGATGTGGGCATATCGGGGAAGTGCAGGTGGTCGACCCGTCGACCCAAACGGTGATCGCCTCCATTCCCGTCGGGAACACGCCGTACGGGCTTCTCTACGCCCCGGTCGACGGGGGCCGAATCTACGTCACGAACTACCGGTCGAACACGCTCAGCGTGATCGACCCGACCAATGAGACGGTGGTCGCCACGTACGCGGTCGGCTCCGGACCGACGCTGATGGCGTACGATCCGGTCCGGGCGATCTTGTACATCTCATCGTTTCTGACCGGTCAAGTCATCCCGTTCAACGTCACCACCTCCACCGCGGGGGTCCCGATCCCGGTCGGCTCCAACCCGATGGGGGTTCTCCCCAACGGACCCGGGGGGCTCCTCTACGTGACGAACTACGGCTCTTCCAACCTCACCGCGATCGATCCCACCAGTGGACGGGCGGTGGGCAGCGTTCCCGTAGGGAGTCAGCCGGTCGCGGCCGCCCTGCTGCCGAACGGACTCACGTACGTCACGGCGTCGGGGGCCAGCTCGCTTTCCCTCGTTTCGAACTCGTCGCTGGTCGGCGTTGCGATCTCCCCGGCGAACGCCACGGTGCCGCCCAGCGGTGGGCTGAATCTCTTTGCGCTGGCTCGCTGTCTCCCGGGACCTTGTCCGACGAGCGTCGATTATAGCTGGGAAATTGCCCAGGGAAACGCCACCTTGAACACGACGAGGGGTGAGGCCGTTGCGCTGATTGCCGGCCAAGGGTCGGGAAATGTAGTCGTCGTTGTCCGAGCCACGCTCGGTCCCGCTACTGCGGCCGCGGTCGGAATCGTGCAGGTGGCTTCCCCAACCCCGTCTCCGACGTTCCTCGGGATCCCAACGCTCGGGGTAATCGCCCTCTTCGCGGGCTTGGGGTTTGGGGCGGCGGCGGTAGCGTTCGCGGTGTGGTGGGTCCGGTCGCACCGTACGCTGCGAAATCGATAGCCAGCCCGGTTCGGAGACGATCGACATCGAGGCGAACGATACTGTGAGGCGATAACGACCCGTCACTGCCAGCTCCTCGGCAGTGACGGATTCCGGGCCGCCTCGGCGGTAAGGGGCGCCGACTCGGCCGAGCCGGTAGGGTTGCTGGAGCCTCTGGCTATCGGAATACGCGTCGACCTTCAGCACTCGCCGATCTAAGCGAACGACCCGTTCACGAGGCGAGACTGGCAAGGCCGCCCGATACCCCGATACCGCCGACGAAGAAGGACGCAGCCACCGCCGGATGCCGGAGGCGCGCGTCGCCCCTGCCGGCTTAGTTCAGCTTGGTTCGGGGGCACGCCGCTCGGCGGTAGCAACTCGGGAGAGCTCGAGCGGCCGGGATTCGCGCGGGGGATCGGCAGGGGCGCCCGCTCGACGGATGCGCAACAGCCGCGCGAGCGAAAACGGGCGAAGGAGCGGCGGCGGAGCACCGTTGATCGCGAACTTGGCGATCAGCTCCCCCAGCCCGCTCGCGAACTTGAATCCGTGGCCGGAGCAGGCGCTCACGAAAATGAGGCGATCGTCCCCGTCTACACGGTCGATGATGAAGTGACCGTCCGGACTGTTCGTGTACAGGCAGCGGGAGTGCTGGACCGCCTTCCCGTCGACCCCGACCAATTGACGGCGGACGAACGCGCGGACGGCGCGCGCTTCGCGCGCGGAGCGGGGAGGCCGTCGTTCGGGATCGTCGACCCGCTGGCCGATATCGCTTCCGACCTTCACGCAATCCTCCCCGTCCGGCGTCCCGTAATAGTAGCCTCCGCTCGCCATGTACCACACGAACGCCGGGAACGCCGGAAGGGGCCGGTTCAGTTCCTTGCGACGGGGAAACCAATAGACCGTCTGCTGCTCGATCGTCAGGTGCGGACGCAGCGCGGGAACAAGCCGGGAAGTCCACGCCCCGGCCGCAAAGACGACCCGCTCGGCCACCATGTCGCCCCGATTGGTCCGGACTTCCACGAGTCCGTCCGACCGGGGCTTATATTCCAGGACCTTCGTCCGACACCGGACCGACACGCCGCGACGTCTCGCGAGCGTTACGAATCCCCGAACCGCCCCCTCGGCCGATAGCACTCCCCCGAGCGGATCCCACAACACCTCACTGTCATCAGCGAATCGGAAAGCGGGGAACCGACGGGCCGCCCGTTCGGCGTCCAGGGGAACGGTCGGCAGGCCGAACCGGCGGGCGATTCGGCGAGCAGAATCGAATTCGGGCGAGCCGGACGGCCCGATAATAACGGTCCCGATCGGTCGGAAGAGCGGCTCGCCTAACCGGCGGCCGAGCTGGATCCAGATCGTGCGGGAGCGGAGGACGATCGGAACGTACGCCGCCCCTTCGGTGTAGGCGGTCCGAAGGATCCGGGTTCGCCCGTGCGAGGAGCCGTTCGCGTGGCTTTCGCCGAACTGCTCGAGGAGCGCCGTCCGCCCGGCTCGTTGCGAGAGATGGTAGGCGATTGAACTCCCGTAGACCCCGGCGCCCACAACGATCTGGTCGAACCGGCGGGGACGGTACCCCATGCGCTACCGAACGGGGATAGGTATCTGGGCGTTTCGTTCGGAGGGGGCCGGCCGCGGCCTTGACGCACCGGCCCGGTCGCGCGAGCCCGTCGTTCGATGGGCCGTCCGCGCTCCGGGGCCCCCGTCGGCTACCGACCTCGCCGATCGGGTCGTTTACCGTCATCGCAGGGTAGTTACCTACTACATAAGAACGTGGGTTCCGCTCCCCAGTTCGAATGCGCGCGAGCGACCGGACGTCCCGTTGGCTCACCCTCCTGGTCCTAGCCCGGACGTTCTCGATCGTCCGGCGGCCCGTGTACCGGGTCGTGGCGGCTTCGATCGCGATCGCGTACGCGGTGCTGGCGATGCTGATCGGGGGGATGCTCGAGATCCCTATCCCCCCGGCCCACCTCACCCCCTTCTGGACAATCCTCACGCAGGGTTCCCCTTGGTGGAACTTCCCGGCGCTCGTCGTCGAAACGCCGGGGCTCATCCTCGTGCTGCCGTTTCTGTCGACGATCGTGATGATCCTCGTGTCGACGGGCGTCGGCATCGGTATGACGGCAGCGGTCTACCTGTCGGTTCAACTGATCCGACGGCGGCGAGCGGCCCGCTCGGCCGGCGCGACCGCCGCGGGATCGGTCGCGGGGTTGTCCCCTGCCATGATCGGGCTTGTCACGCTCGGCGCCTGCTGCTCGACGACCGCCGCGGCGACGGCCGGGCTCGCTTGGACGGCCGTCGCTAGCGGAACGACGATCGATGCGTTGCTCTTGAACAACTGGTATGCGGGTGTCTTTCAGCTCGGCGTCCTCTACATCGCGCTGATTGCCCAGGAAGAACTGATCGGCGTCTACGGGGCGCTCGATCCCACCGCGGCAGCGGGCCTCGAGCAACCGAACGCTCCGTTCAACCGACGGACCTACGCGAGCTTGGCGCTCCGCGTAGCTCTCTTGGTCGGGGGCGTAACGTGGTTATTGGCCCTGCCGGCCGAATGGACGGGGGCCGTCCCACCGTCTCCGACGGGGCCGATGCTGTTCCAGTGGGTCGGCCAGCACATCGTGCCGGCCCTCTTCGCGATCGGGGCTGCACTCTTTCCGGTTGACTTCGGCGAGCTGCTCCGCCATGCGGGCGGCTCCCGGCGACGGTGGGCTGGCCGGGCGGCGCTGGCGCTGCTCGGCGGGAGTCTGGTGATCGGGCTACCGGGTCCGCTCGCGAGCCAAGGCGCCTACGGATTCCTGAACGAGCTGTTGGGCCTTCTCGGGGCGCCCGCGAGTTGGGGCGCGGTGGCGCCGCCGTTCGTGGGAGGCGCGCTCGCGTTTCGTTGGGCGCTCCAGTTCCTGCTCCTCGGGGGGTGGATGATCGCGGTCGCCGCCTATCCCACGAGGTCGATCGAATGGGTCGCGGCGTCGTCCGGTCGCCGGGAGGCTCCGTCGTCCCGCCCCGCTTCCGTTCGGTGGACCGCGGAGACTCGACCCGGCTTGGGGCGGGGGTACTCGGTCCGGACGGACCCTTCGGGGCCCGAGGAGATCGCCCGACCGGACGCCCGCGTCGGAGACTGACCGGGGCGGTCGGAACGGGTCACGGGCGATGGAGCTCTACGGGATCCTCGGCCTCGGCGCGCTCGCCGCCCTGATGGCCCTCACCACCGCGATCCTCGTGAAGTGGGCGTCGGAGGCCGAGACCGCCTCCGCCGCGGCCACGATCGCGTTCCTGCTCGCCATGATGGCCGCGATGCTCGGCGGGGCGCTCGTCTACCTCGTCGCCCCTTCGACTACGACGCTAGTCGCCGGCCTCTGGGTCGCCGGGGGCGTGATGTCGGTGAGCGTCTTTCCGCTCTTCTACGTCGTCGTCCGGGAGATCCGCCGACGCTTGGAATCCCCCGAGTCGGGGCCGGGCCGGCTCGTCCGCCGCGGCCCGTTCACCGCGGTGGTCGTCGCGCTGGTCCTCGCGAACGAGCTCCTGATGGGGTGGACGTTCAGCCTCGCGTCGGGCGTCGGCTGGGGCGGCCCGGGGGGCGCCGGGCCGGTCGGGATATTCGTCGCTGCGGTCGATTCGCCGTGGTTTCTGTTCACGATGGCGGCGGAGATGCTCTTCACGGCGATCTTCCTCCGCTCGCGGCTGCCCCGGGCCGTGACGGGACTATTGCTCGCCCAGGGCGCCGTGATGGCGTTCTCACCGCCGGCGATCGCCGACGGAGGATGGGTGCTGCTCAGCGTCGTCGTGTCGAGCGCGGTCATGACCGGTATCGTCGTCTTCGTGATGGAGTACCTCTACCGGCACGCGCAGCTCGCGGAGGGACTGGCGCGCTACCTCTGGCGCCTGCTCGCGGTGTACGCGGGCATGATGGCCGGGCTCTTCGTCTGGCTGTACGACGGGAACGCGATCGGATTCGCGGTCGCCGTCGTGGTCGAGATGGTGTTGTACTTCGACCTTGTCGTGTCGCCGGCGGCCCTAACCGGACCGCTCGCCCGGCCGTGGCAGCTCGACCGACGGTGGACGACGGGGCTGCTCGCGACGATCTTCCTCGCCGAGCTGTTCATGGGCGCGGTGCTCGACATCGCGATCTCGCCGGCAAGCTACTTCGCGCCGGGCACGTTCCTCCCGCTCGCCGGCTCGCTCTCTACGGTCGTCGAGCACGCCGTGTCGAACGGGTTCTGGTTCGTCGCCACCGTGACCGCCTCGACCTGGTTCCTCGCGATGATGGGGATCGAGATGGGGACGCTGGTCGTCTACAAGATCCGCGAGACCCGCCACCGGGAGAACCAGATCCGCCTCGGACTGATGATCGGCTGCTACGCGGCCTTCGCGGTCTTCTATCCGAGCGTCTACTTCGCCGCCGCGTTCCCGAACGCCCCGAACCCGAGCCAAGTGCCGATGCTCGGCTGGAGCATGGGCATTGGGTCGTTCCCGATCGCCGTCGGCGTCTTCGGCGCGATCGCCCTGACGTATCTCATCACGGGCGTCCTCTCCGTACTGTTCGGCCGGCGGGCGATCTGCTCGACGTTCTGCACCGCGCCGCTCATGTACCAGGGAACGACCTTCGACCGGATGAAGTCGTTCAACCGGTCGTCCCCGTTCGCCCGCCGCTACCTTTCGAGCCGGCTCTCCCGGGCCTACGGATGGACGACGGCCGTCACCCTCGCCGCGCTCACGACGACCTCGCTCGTGTCGTACCTGAACAGCCTCGGATGGACCCGGATCGACCTTCTTGGGAGCGACCCGTCGGTCTTCCTCTACGCCCTCTCGTTCTCGGTCCTCTGGTACGTGATGTTCATTGCCGTGCCGTACGCGGGCAACTACAACTGCGTCACGATGGGCTGGTGCTACACCGGCACCATCGCGCAGGCGTTCCAGAAGATCGGCTTCTTCAAGCTGAAGGTCCGCCGCCGCGAGCTCTGCTGGTCGTGTACGACCCTCGACTGCGCGAAGGAGTGCCCGATCGGGCTCGTCGACATGCCCGGCCACTTCCGCCAGAAGGGAGAGTTCCGCAGCTCGAAGTGCTGCGGCGTCGGCGACTGCATCGAAAGGTGCCCGTACGACAACATCTACATCGCCGACATCCGCTCCACGGTGCGCCGTTGGCTCGGTCGCCCCGAGGCCGGACCGGCCCGGCCGCCCCGCCCGACCTCGACGCCACCGGCCCCCGGGCGCTCCCCGGCCGTCCCGGCGTCGCTCGCCGGCGCGGACACTCCGGTCGTGCTTCCGGTCATCCGTCCGCCGCGCGCCGAATCCGGCGCGTCCGGCCGGACGACGGCGAACGGCTAACCTTTCCAGATGCTGCGGGCGACGATCAGCCGGAGCACCTCGCTCGGCCCGTGCGCGATCGAACCGCTTCGGACGTCCCGCCACCAACGCTCGAACGGCAGTTCCGAGGAGTAGCCCCGTCCCCCGTGGAACTGGACGGCGTCGTCCAGGGTGCGGAGGGCGACGCGGGTCGCCTCGGTCTTCGCGAGCGCGGTGAGCGCGTCCGCGCGCTCGCCTCGGTCGAACGCTTCGAGCGCGTCGCGGGTGAGTAGCCAGCTTGCGCGGAGGCCGGCGTAGTCGTCGACCAGCCGGAACGCGACGTCTTCGTGGTTCGCAAGCGGACCGCCGAACGCTTCGCGCCGCGCGACATCGTCGACGGTCCGATCCCACGCCGCCCATGCGACGCCGAGGTAGATCGCCGCGAGGAGTCCCCGCTCCCGAACGAGTTCGCGCCGGACCAGCCGAAACCCGGCGCCCTCGTCGCCGAGCCGGTGCGCCGCCGGCACCTCGACGCCGTCGTACCGGACCACGCCCCGGCGCATCCAACGCTCCCCGAGGTCGACCGGCGATACCTCCCGGTGGACCCCCGGCGACCGCTGGTCGACGAGGAACGCGGTCAGGCCGGCCGTCCCGCTCTCCGGACCGGTCCGCGCGTAGACGATCGCCGCTTCCGCGTCCACCGCGAACGCCGCTTCGCTCTTCACCCCGGTGAGCCGGTAGCCGTTTCCCGTCCTCTCCGCCCGTGCGGTGAGCCGGCCGACGTCCGCGCCGGCGCCCGGCTCGGTCACATGGTTCGCCACGAGCCGCTCGCCGCGGAGCATCGGGCGGTACCACGCCTCGACGAGGTCGGGGGCGCCGTGCTCGCCGAGGACGCTCGAGAACTCGGGCTGGAGCGACAGCTTCGCGAACGTCGTTCCGCTGCGGTAGGCGAGATGGAAGAGCGCCACCGCCGCCCGAGCGGTCGGCACGCCCCGACCCCCGAGCGATACGGGCACAGTCAATCCGAGCAGGCCCGCGGCGCCCATCGCTCGGTAGATCTCCACCGGGAACGCCGGCGCTCGGTCGAGTTCCGCCGCCCGGCGCTCGAGCCGGTGTGCCCGGTCGAACCGGTCGACCTCCTCGACGAGAGGGTCGGTGGGAAGCGGAGGATGCACGACGTTCACAGCCCCTCCCGTTCGAAGAACTTCGGGACGCGCGAGCGGTCCGACGCGGGCGGCGGGTCGGCCCCGAGCACCTTCGCTTCGCACAGCGCGCGGTATTGCGCCTCGGAGTACCCGAGCAGCGTCCGCACCACCCACTCGTTGTCCTGCCCGAGCCAGGGCGCGCCGCGCCAGATCCCGCCCGGCGTCTCCGAGAACTTCGGGGCGACACCGGCCCCCTTCAGCTTCCCGGCGACCGGATCGTCCCACTCCACGAACATCCCCCGGGCCCGGTAATGCGGGTCGCGGGCGATGTCGGCGATGTCGTAGACGCGGCTGATGGCGAGGTCGTGCGTCTGGCCGAGCTGCTCCAACTCCTGACGGCTACGGCCGGCGCAGAAGTCGGCGATCGCGCGGTCGACCGGCTCGCGGTGCTCTGCCCGATAGACCGGGTCGTCGAACCGGGGATCGTTGAATCCGATGAGCCGCTTCAGCCGCGCCCACGACTCCGCGGTCGGGGCCGCGACGACCACCCACCCGTCCGCGGCTCGGTGGACGTCGTACGGGAACAGTCGGGCGTGCCCCCGGCCGTAGCGGCCGCGGACGACGCCGCGGGCAAAGTAATCGAGGGCGAGATTCTCCAACAGCACGAAGAAGATCTCGTACTGGGCGACATCGACCGCTTGGCCGCGACCGGTCCTTTGCGCATGGATATACCCCATCAGCGCCGACGTCGCGGCCGCGAGTCCAGTCACGGTGTCGTTGAGGGCCGTGCCGGCCCGCATCGGCGGTTCCGGCTCCGGATTCCCCTGGAGGGAGAGATACCCCGAGTAGGCTTGGCCGATGAGGTCGAACGACGGTGCGCCGACTCGTTCGGGCAGTCCGGTCCGTCCGAAGCCCGACACGTGCACGATCGTGAGCGAAGGGTTGACCGACCAGACCTCCGCGTCGCTGAGGCCGAGGCGGTCGAACGTGCCCGGTCTCGACGATTCAATCCAGATGTCCGCCCGGGCGAGCAGGTCGAGGAAGACCGCGCGTCCTTCGGGCCGCCGGTAGTCGAGACCGAGCGAGAGCTTGTTGCGGGCGTACTGGGCCCACGACTCCGACACGCTCTCCCCGGGCGGTGCGCCGACGGGCAGCGTCGGCAACAGAGAACGCGACGGATCGGCATACGGGCGCTCGAACGGCGGACTTTCCACGTGGACGACTTCCGCCCCGAACTCGCCCAAGTACGTCGAAGCCCACGGCCCGGCGACGAACCGGGCCGAATCGACGACCCGGATCCCTTCGAGCGGGCCGTATGGGGGGGCCCTCCGAGGGGTCCGCGATCCGTTCGGCATCGCCGTCGAGCCGGGCGTTTCTCGATAACCGAGCGGGTTCACGGCGAAACCGACCCCTCCAAATAACGCGAACCGGTCTCGGCGCCATGACCGAGGCACCGTGGGTCCGCTTCGAAGGCGAACGTTTCCGGGACGAGCTCACGAAGTACAAGATGGCCCACCATCCGTTCGCCACCCACCCGTTCTTCTCCCGGTTGGCCGCCGGGGAGGTCCCCCGCCCGGTCGTGATCGAGTGGGTGAAGCAGTTCTACCCGTGGCTTTCTTGCGTGCCGATCGCCATGGCCGAGCGGTTTACCCGGTGTTCGTGGGAGCCGAAGAACGACCGGTTCCGGCGCATGATCCTCGACCAACTGGTCGAAGAAGCGGGGGACCCGAAGGGCCGGGAGCCGGGCCACCCGGAGCTCTGGCTGCGGTTCTGCGAAGGGCTCGGTGTGTCGCGGGCGGAGGTGCAATCCGCCCCGCTCCTACCGAGCACCCTCGTGGCGATCGACGACTTCCTGTACACGAACCGCGAGAACCCGTTCTACGTCTCGGCGGCGGGCTCCTCCGAACCGCCGAACGTGGAGCTGTGCGCCCGCTTGCTTCCCGCCTTCCAACGCCACTACGGGGTCGACGACGCCCACCTCGAGTACTACCGGCTCCATGTGACCGCGGACGTCGAGCACAGCCAGTGGATCGGCGAGATCGTGGCCGCGCACGCCACCACCCCCGAGATCCGCAAGCAGATGTGGGACCAGATGCTGCGAGGATTCTCCATCCACGCAATCCTCGTGGACGGAGTGCTGGCCGCGACCGGGGACGGCCACTCCGCGGGCGAAGGCAAACGTAAATAGGGGGCACGATTGGACCGCGCGATGGCAGCGGACCGGATCCCCGGACGCCCCGGTGGGTCGCCGAGCGAAGCTGCCGCGTACTGGCTCTGGTGAGCGGGAGGCGCCGGGAAGGCGCCGTCCCGTCGCCGTTTTAGGCGAGGAGACCGCTTCCTTCTCGGTCGACCTTCCCTCGCACAGCAAGGAACCAACCGAACTCGGAGGAAGGAACGTGTACGGAAAGAGCGTGCGGATGCGGCGACTGTTCCCGGACGAGCGACGCAAGCTGTTCAGCGTCCCGCTCGACCACGCGGTTTCGATGGGCCCGATCGAAGGATTGGAAGACGTCCGGCGGCTCGCCCGCGAGCTCGTGGAAGCCGGAGCCGATCTCCTGATCACCACCCCGGGGGCGGCGCGCGAAGTCGCGCCTGAGCTCGGGCCGACGACGTACCTCGGCATCCACGGGACGGTCTCGACCTCCCTCGGGAGCCGGGCCGACCACAAGGTCCTCGTCACCACCGTCCGATCGGCGGTCGGGTTGGGCGCCGATCTGTTTTCGGTGCAGGTCAACTTCGGAACCCCCGACGAGCCCGACATGTTGCGGAGCCTCGGAATCGCCGCCGATGAGTGTCGCGACCTCGGCGTGCCCCTCCTCTGCATGGCGTACGTCAAGAAACCGGGTCCGATCTCGCCGGACGAGCTGCGGCACGCGGCGCGCGCCGCGGCCGACCTCGGGGCCGACATCGTCAAGACGAGCTATCCGGGATCGGTCGAGGAGTTTCGTCGGCTCGTGCAAACCACGCCGGTGCCGGTGCTGATCGGCGGCGGGGTCCGGGTCGACAACGAAGAAACGTTCCTCTCGGTCGTTCGAGCCGCCCTATCGGCGGGCGGTCAGGGAATCTGCATCGGCCGCAACTTGTTCCAGCGGCCCCCGGTCGGCCCGTTGGCGCGCCGGATCGCTCGGGAGCTGCACGGCAATCCCCCGGCTCCGCAACCGTGACCGACGACCGCCTGGTCCTCGAGCCGGCCGCCCCGACGGCGTCCGAGCGACGGGCGATCGTCGAACGGGCCCGTCGGCGGGGATTCCGTCGGTTCGTCCTGCCCGCACGAGAGGTCCCGGACCGCCTCGCGGACGACGTGTGGATCCGGGAGGCCACCGCTCTACGGCCGGCCAAGGGCGGGCCCCCCGTTCGGATCCGGGTCGTGGCGGACGCCCGTTCGCTCGAGCGGGCGCTCGAGGACGGCGTGCGAGCGGGCGCGGTCTTGCTCACCTGGACGCACGACCGGGTGATTCCGCTCGAGAACGCGGTGGCGACTCACCGCGGACGGTTGACGATCTGGACCGCGGTCGACTCGGCCGAACGCGTCTCCGCCGCGCTCGGCGCCCTCGAGCGGGGCGCCGATCGCGTCGTGGTGCCGGTCCGGTCGGTCGTCGAGGTCGACCGCCTCGAGCACCAGCTCGACGCGGGCGCGCGGCACGATCTCCCGTGGGCGACGCCGGCCGTCTCCGCGGTGGAGCCGGCCGGACTCGGCGACCGGGTCCTGGTCGATACCACGTCGCTACTGGCGCCGGACGAAGGGCTGCTCGTCGGGAGTTCGGCGGCGTTTCTCTTCCTCGTACTCAGCGAGGCGGTCGGTTCGCGCTTCACCCGGCCCCGACCGTTTCGCGTGAACGCCGGAGCGGCCCACTCGTACGTGCTGCGGCCGGACGGATCGACCCGCTACCTCAGCGAGCTCGCCTCGGGCGACCCGCTCCTCGCCGTCCGAACGGACGGACGGTGCCGGACCGTCCGAGCCGGCCGGTTGAAGATCGAACGACGCCCGCTCGTCCGGGTCGAGACGGCGGTGGGGGCCACTCCGCGGACGATCTTCCTCCAGGAGGCCGAGACGGTCCGGCTCGCCGGTGCGCGAGGGCCGCTCGCCACCACGTCGGTGAAACCCGGTGACCGCGTCCGCGGCGTGACGCTCCCCGCGGCGCGCCACCTCGGGATCGCGGTCGACGAGAGCATCGAGGAGCGATGACCGATTCGATCCCCCGGCTGATCGTGACGCTGACGGGTCGCAACGCGTCGGCCTGCCGGACCGAAGCGATCGCGGCGCGCGACGCGGGGGCGGACGCCGCCGAAGTGCGGATCGACCGGTGGCCGCCCGAGGAGCGGCGCCACCTCGACGCCCTCTTCCCGTCGGCGCTTCCTCTCCTCGCGACGGTCCGTTCCCGCACGGAGGGAGGCGAAGGGCCCGACGACCCGGCGGAGCGCGCGGCGCTGTTCGAGGCGATCGAACAACTCCCGTTCGCGTATGTCGACTACGAGATCGACCGGGACCGGGACGCCATCGCCCGGGCTCGGAACGAGGGGCCGCGACGCATCCTCTCCCGTCATCTCGGCCGCTCGGCGTCGTGGGACGATCTCCAACGGCAGCTGGAGGCGATCCCCCCGACCGCGGCGATCCGAAAGGTCGTGCTGCC
>JAKAWP010000076.1 GCA_021816955.1 Thermoplasmata archaeon | reverse complement strand
CCGGGACCGGCAAATTCACCCGGGCGCTCCGAGCGGCGAGTCGAGCGACCGTCGTCGCGGTCGAGCCGCTCGCCCGGATGCGCGAGATCTTCTCGGCGGCGGTGCGCGACGTCTGGGTCCTCGACGGATCCGCGGAGCGGATCCCGCTACCGGACCACTTCGCGGACGCCGTCGTGGTCGCGCAGGCGTTCCACTGGTTCCGGACGAACGCGGCGCTCCGCGAGATCGCCCGCGTGCTCCGCCCTCACGGTCGCCTCGGCCTCGTCTGGAACTCTCGGGACGAGCGCGTTCCTTGGGTGCGCGAACTCGGCCGCCTTCTCGAGCCGCACCGTCGAGGGATTCTTGGACGCCGCGATCAGCGCTGGCGTGCGGCGTTCGGCGGCCATCAACGCCTCTTCGGCCCGATCCACACCGCCTTGTGGCCGCACCGCCAACGGCGTACCCGCCGCGAGTTCGCCGACATGATCGCGTCGATGAGCTTCATCGCCAACCTCCCCCCGCGGCGGCGCCGTTCGGTCCTCGCCGCCGCGCGACGACTGTACGACCGCCATTCCAGGCCCGGCGACCGGCGGGCGATCGACATTCCGTACGTCACCGAGACATACTGGGCGAAGAAGCGCGACTAGACGGCCCGGGCCGAGCAGACCGGACGGTACGGGCACGCCGCGCACCGGGCCCGGGACGCCCGGGCTTGTCCGGCGTAGGGCCGACGCACCTCTTCGAGCAGGTGGCCGAGACCGTCCCGGGCCGCCCCGTCCCATGGGATCTGCCACTCGACGCCGTCCGAGTACGCGACGATGCCGAACGGCGGAGAACGGCCGAACGCCTCCTCGACGAGCAGGCAGTACGCCCACACCTGGACCTCGTGGGACCACGGGACCGCCGCGGGCGACGACCGGCTCTTGTACTCCACGGGAATGAGTCGCCCGTCCGGCCGCTCCCGGATCGCGTCCGGACGCCCGACAAGGCGGTGGCGATCCGAGCGAAGCACGCCGTGCCCGTCGGTGTCGACCGCTCGGTAGCGGCCAATCGTCCACAACCGCCGACGCCGTACCGCCCCCTGCCGGACCGCGACCCCGACGGCAAGGAGTCCGAACGCGATCAGCACCTCGGCACCGGCCGATGCGCTCACGGCGAGATTCCCCACACGACCCCGATCGCGATCGCGGCGAGCCCGACGGCCGCGACCGCCCACCACGGAAACGGGCGCGTCTCGCGGGCCCATCCGGCCAACGTTCGCTCGTGCTGCCACCGTCCCCGGCGAGCCCACGCCTCTCCGCTGGGCGACCGCGGCGCGCCGTGCTGGTGGTAGTAGTGCGCCCGGGGACAGTACGCCCACTCGGCCAGCTCCGCGGCCGTCACCCACGCTCGTTCACCGCGCACGGCCGGGCGGCGGTGCCCGAGAACTTACGCGTTCGCCTCCAGCGGAACGTCGGCTCCCCCCGCGTGGAGCGGGCGAGTTACGACGAACCGATCTCGTCGCCTGAACCTTGGGCGGGCTTTTCCGACCCGCTCGACCGCTTCGCCCGCTTCGCCCGCTTCGTCGGGGTGGGACTCGAAGGCCGATCCCCTTCGGGCTTCGACCCGGAGGATGCGCGGGGCGATCCCGTGGCCGCCGCCGGCTTTCCCTTCGGACTCGGGCGGTCCGCCGGTCGAGGCTTTTCCGACTGTTCGGCCGGGGGAGCCGCCGCGGCTTCGGGGAGGGCCGGGGCAGCGGGACTGGCGACGGGCGCTACAGGCGCGGCGGTCGGGGCGGGCGCACCGGTCGCCCCGTCCGCCGGAGCGACGGGGGGAGCGGACCCGGGCTCCGTCGTCGGGGTGGGCGTGGCGGAGCCGGCCGAAGCGGACGCCGAGACGGGCGTCAGCGGCGACCGCCGCTGTTCGGCGGCCTTCTTGAGCGCGTACGCGCGCGTCCACTTGAACCGATGGCCGACCCGGCCGAGCTGGAGCTGCTGGCGGCGGCACGGGGCCGAGCAGAAGTGGTAAACGGTCCCGTCTCGCTTCACGTACATCGTCCCGGTCCCGGGTTCGATCTCGTCGGCGCAAAACGAGCACTGGCGCTTGACGACCATCGCCGAATCCTCAGCGGACCGACAGCTTGCGCGCTTCCCGGGCCGTCTCTCGAAGGACGAGGATGTCGCCGAGCCGAACCGGCCCCGCCACGTTGCGCGTGATGATCTTGCCGCGGTCGCGTCCCGCGAGCACCCGGACCTTCACCTGGGTCGCTTCGCCGGCCATGCCGGTCCGGCCCACGAGCTCGACGACCTCGGCGGGGGAACCTTTCTCTTCGGGCACGTCCGTACCTCCTCGTCGCCGACGTTCCTGCGGGGTTACTTCTTCAGGCCGGCAACGGCTTGGGCGATCTCATCGAGCAGGCCCTTCGCCTCGCCCGGCTCCGCGACCGCGACGCTCGCGGCGGATTTCGATACGCCGGCCGACTGGCCGAGCCGCTGCTTCTTCGGGACGTAGACGTACGGGATCCGCTTCTCTTCGCAGAGCATCGGCACGTGGAGCAGGATCTCGACCGGATCGACGTCCTCCGCCATCACGACGAGCTTCGCCTCACCGCGCTCGCTCGACTTCGTGACCTCGTTCGTCCCGACCCGGACCTTGCCGGTCTCGCTCGCGATCTGCACGAGCTGGAGGGTCTTTTCGGCGAGCTCGCTCGGCGTCTCGAATCGCACGTAAATCGGTCGCGCCATCGTTACCTCGCGTCAGCGGAGCTCCCCCGTCGGGAGTCCTCGGCTCACGGGTGTTCGGCGGGTATCGACCCGATTATTTAACGATGGCCGCGACGCCCCACGGGCGCCCGACCCCGGCCGGCGAGCCCGCGTCGCGCGTCGGCGATGATCGTTCGGTGGTCCGCGGCCAGGCGCGGCAGGCGATCGAGCGGCCACCACGCAGCCGCGCGCGCATCGTCACCGCCCCGCACGGTCCCTCGCGACGGCGCGAGGACGTAGGCGATGCTCACGATGTGGGCGCGCGGGTCGCGACGGGGCTTC